>ONEP01000122.1 GCA_900316875.1 Candidatus Ruminimicrobium bovinum | reverse complement strand
TACAGGCAAATTTATAACTTCAATTATCATATTCCCAAACACATCCTTGTTTTTAATTTTTTCTATTTTACAAAAACACCGAGACAACAGGGTGTCGTTAAAAATGCAAAGCATTTTTTCAATTAGTAATTAGAAATTATCAATTAGTAATTTCGGTGTCCTTCGGACGAAAATCAAATATAGATTCTAAATCAAGTTTAAAATGACAACAAATATGGCTTATAAAATAAAAAATCCTCGAAAGGTTATCGCGGATTTTTTGATTTGATATAGTTTTTGAAGATAGAGTCACGTTATAAATAAATGCCATTCACATACTTTTTATAGGTTCTTTTGTATTTATATGATTATCTAATTTTCTTTTTATTTCTTCTACTATATTTTCTTTTCCTATATTATTATCTGTTATTTCTATTTCATAAATTGGCTTTTCATTATCATTACCATAATCATATATGTTATTATCATATTTGCTACCAAATTTAAAACTAAATCCTTTATATTTGAAATATACAAACCATCCATAAAAAAAATATTTTATTTTATCATCATTTGTTTCTAACACTTTAGTCTTTTTAAATTCATCTTCTTTGTTTTTTTCTATATCAATAAATTTAAAATCAAAATCTTCATAAAGTTTATTTAATAATTTTTGTCTATTTAAGTTAAGATTAATTCCATAAGTAACATTTTTTGGATACAATAAATCTATTTCTATAAATCTATGCATATCAAAATGCTTATTTTTTATTAAATTATCTATTAGATTTGTATTACATAAATAGTATTGAATTGTATTTTTATCTATACTTTTTCTTTTTTCTTCATCTATTTCTAAATCATCTATAAGCATTTTATGAATAGGCAATGATAATCGTTTTTCTATCAAATAGTTATATTTCCATGACGGTTTTGTAGAGTTAGCATTTTTTATATTATTAAGAATAAAAGTAAAATCATTAAATATCTCTTTGTTTTCATAACATGTCCAATAAATAAAGTTTTTCCAAAACTCAGGACTAAAATCATTTTTTTTGTCAAAATATTTCTTAACTTGTTCATTCTTCTTATCAAAAAAATCCCAGTTTATATTTCCTTTTTCATCTCGAAATAAAAATCTAATTGTTCCACGAAAAAAACTAAATTGTTCTGCCTCAATTATTTTCTTTTCCCATTTCTCATCATTGCAAATTCGTTTAGCTTTTTCACATTCTTCCTTAAATCTTTCGTCTAATGAAGAATTTTCAAATTTATAATTATTTAATTGTTCCTTTAAATACTCATATATTGATATTTTACTATTTTCAGATTGCCATTTAGCAAAAACTTCATTTATTTTTTCTATTACATTCATAACCTGATCTTCAGTTCTAAAACTTACATCATCTGCTAAGTTCCAAACAAATCTTAACCATCTTTTAAATTCTTTTTTCCACTCTTCTTTTGTGTCTTCTGAAAATTTAAAATTTGTTAAAAATTTTATAATACCAAAGAAAACCATTCTTTGTCTTTGTGTAATTCTTATAACTTTTTGTTCATTATTTTTGAAATTTTCTTTATATCTTGGAATAAAAGAAAAATCTCCTTGTTTTTCATCATCCACTTCTTCATTTATTTTTTCATTATTTTTGAAAGGATATTCTACAATAGTTTCAAAATCTTCTATTTTGTTATAAATATCAAATATTTTCTGTAATTTTTCCAATGTATCTTTATCTATGATATTCTCATAAATATCAAAAGAAGTGTATTCTATAATATCTTTCTTATCTATAACACATAAATTCAAAAATTTTTTATATTCATCTTTTTCTTCTAATTTCTTTTCATTTTGTTCTTTTAATTTCTTTTCAATATACATAACAAAAAAATATCTATTTAGAAATGTAAAGAATATATCATCTATTTCGTTTGTTCTTTCTTCTCTGTTTTTCCAAAAAATATCTGTCCAATTTGTATCCAAATTCTTTGATATTTCATTTATGTCTATATTATTTTTATTTTTTAAATGATTTATTAAATCTGCTTTAAAATTTTCAAAATTTGTCAAAGGTTTAAATCTTGCATTCATTTTTATATATAAATCATCAGAAAGTCCAAAGTTTTTCATATCATAAAAAATAAAAGAAATTTTATTATCTTTTGTTAATACTTCCCATAATTCTTTATACAAAACTTGTTCTTTTGTTAAAACTTGTTCTATAGTATCCAATGTTCTTAACATTGAATTAATTGTAGGATCTTGTTTCCAAATATTGTAAAACCATGTTTGTTTTTCAATTGTATCAGATATTTTCTTTTCTTCATCATTGTTAAATTTTAATTCTTGTTCAGACATTTCTTTACAAAATTCTCTCGAAGAAACTCTTGTTTCATAAGTAAAATTAATAAAAATATCTTTATTATTTCTTAAATTTTCACTTTTATATGCAATATACCAATGTAATAGCCATAAAGTTGTTAATCGTTGTTGTCCATCTAAAGGGATAAATTTATTGCTTTCGTTAGAACCATAAACAAAATCTAATTCTAAAGATTTTTCTTCTTTATTAATTAATACTTTTACTAACTCTTTTATAAATCTTTCTCTTAAATGTTCTTTCCCTTCTCGTCCTTGAGCATAATCTCTTTGTATTATTGGTATTTCTATTTTATTTTCTTTTAAAATTTCCCAAAAAGTTGTTTTTTTCATTTATCCTCTTGTAAAAATTCTTTTAATGTTTCTTCTATATTTTCTTTATAATTTTTAGCATCTTCTTTAGTCCATTTTGTTAAATTATTAGGTTGTAGAGTGTAGTATTTAAAAAATACATTTTTTGTGCATAACGGGACAAAACAAAAAGCTTTATCTTTTTCTTCCTTATTTTCAATATATTCAATTGTATTATCTTTAAAAATATATTTTATACCTTGATCTTTACCGATAATAATTCTTCTTTTTGATGCAAAGATATCGTTTCCATAACTTCTGTTTGTACTACTATCTAATAAAACAAAATTCCAAATTTTATTTTTATCATCTTCTTCAATATCATTATCATCACTTTCTATCTCACTTTTCAGTTTATTAAATTCTTTCAAATTTATCTCTTTTTTATTATTTAGCATTTCTTTGATTTCGTTCGAAAGTTTATCTTTATTATTTATTCCAAATGCTGCCCAAACTAAATATTCCCTTTTTGTCTTATCGTCATCAAAATCATTATCAGTATATGAACAAATATGTTCTACATCCCAATCTTCTTTTTTATATAAATGAAAAGGAAATTTATAAAATACGGATTGTTTATATTTATCTTTATTTTTTAAATTTTTATTTTGAATTATAATCGTTTGTATATTATGCAATAATAATAATGGTATACTATTTCTTTTATTTTCAATTGTGTATTGTTCATCTAATTTATCTTTAATTGCCTCTAATTTATCAATTTTTACAATATTTTTTATCAAATCTTTTAATTCTCTAATAAAAGTATCTTTATCACTAGAAGAATTCCATTTTTTTAATAAATCATTTAATGATATTTCTTTTTGTTTTTTATTGCTTTCTATTTGTGTTTCCAAAATATATCCAATATAGTGATACAGTTCTAAATCATTAAACCATTCATAGAAAATATCAAAAATCTTTTTTACTTCTTTCCAACAATTATAAAGCATTTCTTCTTTGTTTGTTTTGAAGTAATTATAAAAATAACGAAATGTTCTATATTCATCATCATTTACACATTCTATATTTTTTCCCTCTTTTTGTTCTTTATATAGTTTTAATATATCTTCTTCAAATATTAAATCAAAAATCATATCTATTCTAGTAGGGTTTGAGGATTCTTTATTGTTTAAAAAGAACCAAAATTCATCATTTTGTAAAGTACACTCTATATTATCCCACTGAGAAGCAATTTCTTTTTGTTTATTTATAATATTGTCATCATTTTTAAAATTTTTTCTATTTAACAACAAAGCTTTTATCAGTTCCGAATTTGTTAATGAAATTTTTCCTATATTTAATCTGTTAAAAATTTCGATAGAATTGCTTTCTGAAGGGATTTCATACCAAATGAATTTAACCTTTTCTAATAAATTATCTTTAAATTTTTCTTTATACTCTTTATCTTTATACTCTTTATCTTTCTCTTTAAACCAATCTTCAATTGTTTTATAAGTTGTGTAAATATGATAAAAATCAATATTTTCTTTAAAATTTTTTTCTGTTTCTATAGAAGAAATATTTTCTATAAATGTTTTACTATTTTTTCTTGTTTTATATTCAATATTATAAAATTTTTCATGTTTTAAATATGATAATAGTATATGAATCGTAGTAAGTCTTTGTTGTCCGTCAATAACTTCCCACTTGCAATTTGATTCTATCAAGTCCTTTACTTTTTTAAAAACATTAGGTCTTTGAACATTATGAATTTTTTCTATAAAAGAATCTTCTTCTACTATTTTTTTGATTACCAAAGGTTGAATACAATAAAAATCACCACTATTGCTTTCCTTTTTAAATTCATCTATATCATTTAACAAATCTTGAACATGTTTAGGTGTCCATCTATATCCTCTTTGATAATCAGGAATAAAAAAGCTATAATTATAATGTGTTAATTCTTCTACAGATTTCAATTCTATATTATTACTTTCTTCCATAAATACTCCAAATATATTTTTTTATATTATATCAAATTCATATATGTCTTCAGTAAATTCGCCGGTTGAATTATTAAATTTACACTCGATAGTTTGAGTTTGATTTGTATGAGAATCTATTGTTAATTTAACAATATCTCTTTCCATAATAATGACAGTATCACTTGCCTTTTTTACAAATTCTTCTTCTTTTTTTGCAGTTTCTTTATATGTTGGCGGATAATATAACTGTTCATATGTCGTTAATATAGAACAATTAAGATTTGTTGAAATTTCTTTTAATTTTTCCATAATTTTATCCGTATTCATTTCTAAAAACAAATATGTTAAAGAATCTATTATTAACAAATCTATTTTTTTATCTGCTATTTTGGATAAATCGTCTAAGAAATTTTGACCATTGCTTATATATATTTTTGATTTTTCTATCATATCACTTGCATTTTTTATCTTCTTATTATTAAAATCAACAAAAATTTTCATATTGAAATCTGCAAGATCTATATTTGTAATAAGAGATATTAAATGATAGCGAAAATTTTCTTTCTTTTCTTTTGTACAAACTATAGCAACAGATTTATTATTGTCTATTGCTAAATTTTTGACAATGTTTGCAACAAAACTGGTTTTATCGAAACTATATTTTCCTATAATTGTTATAATTTCTTTTTTGTCTTTTTCTAAAAATCCATTTATTAAATTTTTTATTTTATTCATTTTTAATTCCTTTTTTTAATTTTTTATTTGATTTGTTTTTGTTATGTTTATTACATCCGAAATGCTGTTTTTCATTGTGTTATACGGGCAAGTTTTACAATGTGATTCTTCTTCAAATTTAAAATCTTTAAATGCCTTTTGCACAACATCTGCAGTAAAAGAGCTGTTCGTAAATTTAATAAAAGCAGATATTCTATATAAAGCACTAAATAAATCTATACTGTTAGTTTTTATTTGCTTAGCTATAAAAGCTATACAATCTTCGGGGATTTCTATTTGTTCCTCTTTGGCTTTCTTTTTCAATAGTTCAATTCTTGTTTCAAGTTTTTTAATATCACAACATTTTGAACAAATTTTATTAGCAAAGTTTAAAACACTTGTTAAATTTTTTACTATTTCTAAACATTCCGTTTCTTTTATTTTAAAAATTTTATACATTTTTCCCTCCGATATTTTTTATTCTCATTTATTATTTTCATTACTGATTTCGGAATATATATTTAATAAATGTTGCAAATCTTTTAAAGCCCGCTTGTTATCTTGCCCGATATCAAAAATACACCATTTAAAATACAATGAAATCTCAAGAGGAATGTCGTCATATTTCATATTTTCCCAATTATTAACATTGCCCTGTTTATATGTTTTTAGTATTTTGTAAAATTTGTTTAATTCTTCTTGGTTAATATCTTTTTTTCTGTTTTCTACTGCCAATTCTATTGCTTTCATAAGGTCATCAATGGCTTCTTTATTCAAACCAGTTTTTAGTTTGGTTAACCCTCTATGCCCGTAACCGTTACTTTTCCTTTTATTGTCATTAGAATGTTCTATATACATAGTAAAATTTTCAATTGCTTCGTTGTATTTTTTTAATCTTTTGTTTAAAAGCCCCATTAGAAAATAGCCGTATTCGTTATGTTCTTTGTTTATTACTTCGTTATAAATATTTTGTGCCTTATCATATTTTTCTTTAAGAAAATAGTTATATCCTGTATACCAATGTAAATTTTCTTCTTTT
>ONEP01000038.1 GCA_900316875.1 Candidatus Ruminimicrobium bovinum | reverse complement strand
CTTGCAAGAGCGGCAGAAAAGTTGGGAATTCTTTATAATACGGGTGAAGGCGGACTTCATAAAGATTTTTATAAATATGGTAAAAATACTACCGTTCAGGTTGCTTCAGGCAGATTCGGTGTTCACCTTGATTATTTAAATGCAGGTGCAGCAATAGAAATTAAAATAGGGCAAGGTGCAAAACCGGGTATAGGCGGACATTTGCCGGGAATAAAAGTAGGTCCCGATGTTTCTGCAACAAGAATGATACCGGAAGGTTCCGATGCAATATCACCTGCACCGCACCACGATATATATTCCATAGAAGATTTAAGACAATTAATCCTTTCTTTAAAAGAAAGTACAAATTATACAAAGCCCGTTTTTGTTAAAATCGCAGCGGTTCATAATGTTTCAGCAATTGCATCGGGTATTGCAAGAGCCGGTGCTGATGCAATAGTTATAGACGGTTTTAGGGGCGGAACGGGAGCAGCACCTACAAGAGTTAGAGATAATGTAGGAATACCCATAGAACTTGCTTTGGCAAGTGTAGATCAAAGATTAAGAGATGAAGGTATAAGAAACCATATTTCTGTTATTTGTGCGGGCTCAATAAGAAACAGTGCAGATATAGTAAAAGCCGTTGCCTTAGGTGCAGATGCCGTATATATTGCATCGGCAGCATTAATTGCTATGGGGTGTCACATGTGCCAAAGTTGCTCAACCGGCAAATGTAATTGGGGTATAGCAACACAAAATCCCGAACTTGTAAAGAGATTAAATCCGGATATTGCTTATGAAAGATTAATAAACTTACTTACTGCATGGAACAATGAAATAAAAGAAATGTTGGGCGGAATGGGAATAAATGCAATAGACAGTTTAAGAGGCAACAGATTAATGTTAAGAGGAGTAGGACTTAACCTTAAAGAATTGGAAATACTCGGAATAAAACATGCAGGAGAATAATAAAACAAATGAAAAAAGTTTATGCTTTTGAAAAAAATTGTTTAGGGTGCGGGCTGTGCGAAGTTTATTGCAGAACCGCACATTCAAAATCAAAAGATATCATAAAAACATATAAAAAGGAAAATATAGATTCCGCAATAACAATTGAAGAGATAGAAAACAACGGAATAAAAACTTTTTTTGCTCTTCAGTGCAGACATTGTGCGGAACCGAAATGTGTACAGGCATGTATTTCCGGTGCAATGTATAAAGATGAAAACGGTATAGTCAGAAACAATAAAGAAAAATGTGTAGGGTGTCAGTCGTGCATAATGGAATGTCCGTTCGGTGCAATAAAAATGTCGGTTTCGGGAACAGTTGTTTCTAAATGTGATTTGTGTACGGAAAACGGAAACGAACCTGCTTGTGCAAAAAATTGTCCTAACGGTGCTTTGAAGTTTATGGACCTGGAAAGTAATAAATAATTTGTTCTTTTTTGTCATTCCCGAAGGTTGTAATCGGGAATCCAAGTTTTTTGTAATTAATTTGTCATTTCGAGTGAATACGAGAAATCTCATTGTTTGTTCTTTAAAAATATTTTCTCTTTTTTCCGTGCTGGAACTATTCACTCATATTTTTTAGGCACGGACGATAACTCAAAAATTTCGGACATCAAAAGGTAACCGAAATTTTCTCTACATATCGCCCTAAGAATTAAAGTAAAAAATTCTTACCTAAAAAATATTTCGTTCATAGACGGTTCCTAAGGCACTGTCAAAAAGAAAAATATTTTTAAAGGTCTTTTATCATTAATTATAAATTGTAAGTTATACATTGCCGTATTGCTGTCATTCCCGAAAGTTTCTGTCGGGAATCTCGTCGTTTAGAAATTTTTAGTATTAATATAGGAAAAACAAAATGAATTATTTAATAATCGGAAACAGCTGTGCGGGAACAAGTTGTGCCGCAGAAATCAGAAATATCGATAAAAAGGGCAATATAACAATATTGTCGGAAGAAAACTTTCCTGCTTACGGAAGGCCGCTAATTTCTTATTTCTTGCAGGGAAAACAAACTTTGGAAACAATAAAATATAAAAAAGAAGATTTCTATACAAAAAACAAAATAACGGTTAAATTAAATTCTAAAGTTCAAAGTATAAACACAGCAAAAAAAGAAGTTGTTTGTGTAAACGGGGAAAAATACAAATACGATAAACTTCTTATTGCAACGGGCAGTATTCCTTTTGTTCCTCCGATAAACGGAATACAAAAACATAAAAATGTTTATACTTTTTTAAATATTGAATCGGTTCAAAATATACAAAAGGTCGTTAATAAAAATTCCGATGTAGTTATAATCGGTGCCGGGTTAATAGGTTTAAAAGCCGCGGAAGCTTTGGCAGAACAAGTTAAATCGGTTAAAGTGTGCGATATGGCAGACAGAGTTATGGCTTCAGTATTAGACAAAAATACGGCTGCTATTATTCAAAATCATATTGAAAAACATAATGTTACTTTTTATCTTTCAAATACGGCAAAAGAAGTTAAAGAAAATTCAATAATACTTGCCGACGGAACGGAACTGAATTGTGATGTTTTAATAATGGCAGT
>ONEP01000045.1 GCA_900316875.1 Candidatus Ruminimicrobium bovinum | reverse complement strand
TTTTTAAAATTTTCATTTTTTGATAAATCTTTTCTTGCAATTCTTATATCGCAAGCCGTGTCCAATACATAAGAACCAGACACGATAATATTGTTATTTTTTAATTGTTCTGCCATTTCTTCAACTGCTTCTAAAGAACCTGTATTACATTTTGTTGCACAGGAACCGCAACCGACAATAAAAACTTTATCGGTTTTATTTAATTTTGACAGAATTTCAGTAAAATTTTTCTTTTTTGTTATTATCATATTTTTATTTTTGATACAGCTTTTTCAAAACCTAAATCAATTATTGTATCGACAATACTTGTTATTGATGATAAAATTTTATCAACTTTAATTAATTCTTCATCGGAAAATTTACCCAAAACAAAATCCGGCATATTTACATATTTCGGCAAAGGTCCTATTCCTAATTTAACTCTGGGAAATTCAGATGTACCTAAATGTTTTATAATAGAATCTATACCATTATGCCCACCGGAAGAACCGTTCATTCTGAATTTTAAACTTCCGAGCGGAATTGAAAAATCATCATAAAAAACCAAAATTTCGGACGGCTTAATTTTATAAAAGTCGGCAATAACCCTAAGCGGAAGCCCCGAATTATTCATATATGTCATAGGTTTTACCAACAACACTTTTTTGCCGTTTCTTTCATAGAAAACAACACTCGCCATATCTTTGTGATTTTTCCATTGTTCGTTTTGTGTTTGTGCTAAAACATCCAATGCTTTAAAACCGAAATTATGACGAGTGTTTAAATATTTTATGTCCGGATTACCTAAACCTGCAATTAGTTTAATGTTCTCGGTCATCTATTTATTTTTTTGCTTCAGCGGCACCTTCAGCGGCTTCATCTTTCTTACCTTTTGATATTACTTCGGGTGCTTGAGGTTCTGCCGCTTCTGCCGGTTTTTCTTCTTCAACGGCTTGAGCAACAACATTAACAACTATTGCAGAACTGTCATGTTCATATTCAACACCGTCTATTTTAGGCAAATCCGCAACCGTAACCGAATCACCTATTTTTAAATTTGATACGTCAATGTTTATTTTGTTAGGAATATCGGTAGGTAAACACCTTACTTTTATTTCTCTTAAAATATGTTCCATTATACCGCCGAAATTTTTTACTCCGTCAGGTATTCCTTCGGTATGAATTGCAACCATAATTTCAATTTTATCCGTTAAAGATATTGATTGAAAATCTATATGATTAGGTTTTTGTGTTAATACGTGCCTCTGCAATTCTTTTACAATTGCATTTTTTGAACCGTTTTTCATTTTCAATTCAAAAATAACGTTTGAACCTTCTTTTTCAATAACCGACATAAACTGTTTTGAATCAACCGATATGGAAACGGGTTTTTCATTTTTACCATAGAAAACAGCAGGAACTTTTCCGTCTTTCCTTATAGCATTCAAATTCTGTTTAACATCTCTTAAATCTGCTTCTAAAACTACTTGCTTCATAACATCCTCCATTTATATTTCTACAATTTTATTTTAAACGAAAAGTGCACTTATAGACTCATCGTTAGATATTCTAAGTATTGCTTCTGCCAAAAGAGAGGCAATAGACAAAACTTTTATTTTAGGTATATCGGAACTGCGCGGAATAGAATCGGTTATCGCAACTTCCTCCAAAGAAGAATTTTGTATCTTTTCTATTGCCTGTCCGGATAAAACTCCGTGAGAAGCTGCCGCATAAACTTTTATTGCCCCCGCATTTTTAATTGCATCGGCAACTTTTGTTAAGGTTCCGCCGGTATCAATCATATCATCAAGAATTATTGCGTTTCTTCCTTTTACATCACCTATAATATTCATAATTGCCGCTTCATTGGGCCGAGGTCTTCTTTTATCCACAATAGCCAAATCCGCATTAAGAAGTTTTGCAAAAGACCTTGCTCTTTCAACACCGCCGGCATCAGGCGAAACAACTATCGGGTTATGTAATTTTAAATTCAAAAAATATTGTAACAAAACCGGTCTTGCATACAGGTGGTCAACGGGAATATCAAAAAAACCTTGAATTTGCCTTGCATGTAAATCCATGGTCAATACTCTGTTTATTCCGGAAGCCGTTATTAAATTTGCAATAAGTTTTGATGTTATCGGAACACGCGGTTCCGCTTTTCTGTCTTGCCTTGCATAACCGTAGTAAGGAATAACTGCCGTTATTCTTCTTGCCGAAGCTCTTTTTAAAGCATCGGCTATTACCAATAATTCCATAACATTTTCGTTTACCGGAGCACATGTCGATTGAATAATAAAACAATCCGCACCTCTGACACCGTCAACAATTTTCACCTGAATTTCGCCGTCGCTAAACCTGCCTATTTTTGCTTCGCTAAGTTCTACACCCAATTTTTTGGAAATTTGTTCCGCCAAAGCAGGATTTGCATTTCCTGCAATAAGTTTTAGCTTCATTGTTATCCTCTTTTTTTGTTTTTCTTTTCTTTTATTATCTGCCTTGACCTTGCTATTACCAATTTATTTTTAACAACATTTTCCGTTATTGTAGAACCTGCCGCAATCAAAACATTTTTACCTATGTTTACCGGAGCAACCAAATTTGTATTTGAACCGACAAAAACATTATCTCCGAGAACGGTTTTATATTTTGATACTCCGTCATAATTACATGTTATTGTTCCCGCACCTATATTAACATCTTTTCCGACCAAAGCGTCACCGATATAAGATAAATGATTTACTTTGGAACCTTCACCAACAACGGATTTTTTTACTTCGCTGAAATTACCGACTTTTACTTTTTGTTTTAAAACGGCACCCGGCCGTATATGTGAAAAAGGACCGATTTTTACGTTATCTTCTATAACGGCACTGTCAATATATGAATACTTTATCGAAACATTATTTTTAATTTCGGAATTAATTACGGAAGTATCAGGCCCTATTACGCAACCTGTTCCTATTTTAACATCACCTTCAATAAAAGTATTCGGTTTTATTACCGTATCTTGCGCAATTTTAACGTTTCCGTATATATACGTTGAAGAAGGATCTTCAATTGTAACTCCGTTTATCATCAATTCGCTTAAAATTCTTTCTTTTAATATTTTCCCGGCACAAGCAAGTTGCGCTCTGTCGTTAACACCCAATATCTCTTCTTCTTTGCAAATTGCAAAAGCATCGGTTTTAAAACCGTCTTTATTTAAAATTGAAATAACATCGGTAAGATAATATTCTTTTTTTGAATTGTTCGGCTTTACTTTATCAAGCGCTTTCCAAACAGTTTTTAAATTAAAACAATATATTCCGCTGTTTATTTCATTGATTGATTTTTCTTTTTCGTTTGCGGATTTTTCTTCAACTATCGAAGATACGTTACCGGACATATCTCTGACAATCCTTCCGTATCCGAACGGATTACCGACAAAACCGGAAAGTATTGTAGCATCATTTTTGTTTTTTATATGATAATCAACCAATTTTTTTATTGTAGAAGAAGTTATTAAAGGAGTATCTCCGCACATAACAATAACATTACCCGTTAACTTTTTCATTTTACTTTTTGCTTGTAAAAAAGCATGCGCGGAACCAAGGCGTTCTTTTTGCAGAACGGTTTCAACATTTCCGTACTTGTTTAAGAATTGTTTTACCTGCTCGCTTCCGTTACCCGTAACAATATAAGTTTTACCGACTTTCAATGCTTCACAACAATCAATAACGTAAGAAATCAATTCTTTTCCGCATACTTTGTGTAAAACTTTGGGCAAACAAGATTTCATCCTTGTTCCGTTGCCGGCAGCAAGTATAACACCATATAAATTCGTTTTCATAATTTATCAATCTCCAAAATATTTTGTAATTTTACAAAATTATATTCCTTTTTTCAACTGCAAAGCAAATCGGAACAATATGTTGCTTTTTTATTGTTTTTTTTGTAGAATGACAGAATTATGAATAAATTATATTTTGTTATTACGGTAAGCAGTTTATGTTTTTTTATGTCTTGTGCGTCAAGCGGCGTAAAAGCCGTTTCTCCTTTAAAAACAGTATCTCCCTCGAATATGGACAACAAGCAACTTCAGGAACAAATAAACATAAACATGGCACAATTAAAAAGTTCCAACGATTATATCTTGCAATCCGGGGATTTAATAGATATATCTGTATTTAATGAAACGGATATGAACAGAACTCAAAGAATATCGGGTAACGGATACATAACAATGCCTTTAATAGGTACCGTTAAGGTTGCAGGTTTATCCGTAACGGATGCAGAAATTGAAATATCATACAAATTTAAGAAATATATAAAACAACCTCACATATCAATATTTATAAAAGAATATTGTAACACAACGGTATATGTTTTAGGGCAGGTAAAAAATCCTTCGGCCATAAAAATACCTCCCGGAAGAAACCTTACAATACTTGAAGCGATAACATCGGTTGGAGGTTTTACAAACATAGCTTCAACAAAAGTTAGGGTTTTAAGGATGGAAGACGGTAAACAGAAAAATATTGAAGTTGATATTTCTCAAATTACAAAACAAGGTAAAAAAGACTTGGATATTATATTAAAACCGAGTGACATAATTTTTGTTCCTCAAAGTATGTTTTAGGAGATAGCATTGAATACCAATTTAGATATAAATAACAACGAAGATACAATTGATTTTTCTTATTACATTTCCGTTATATTCAAACATTTATGGATACTTATATTATTTGTTTTTATAGGTGTAGTTATAGCTACGGCAGTAAATGTTCTTACTCAACCCGTTTATAAGGCAACCGTTCTTATGATGATTGACAGGGAAACTGCCGGAAGAATAGATACGACATCTTTCGGTTCTTGGGCAAGTGATGAAGATTATTACAGAACTCAATATAAATTATTGGAATCAAAATCGCTGTTACAAAAAATACATAAAAATCTCAGTTTAAATCAATATCCGGAATTTGCAGATCCTAACGGTTGGGCTAAATTAAAGAAAAGGTTAAAAATAGAACCTGTTACAAGAAGCCGTTTGGTTAATTTGGAAGTTTCTTCTTTTGACAGGGAATTAACGGCAAAAATTGCGAATGCTCTTGCAAAAACATTTGCTGCCGATAATATTACAAACCGTTCGTTTATAACACAAGATATTATTGCCGCTCTTGAAAGTACCGTAAAAAATCAACAACAGCAGGAACTTTTAAACTCAATTCCTCAGGTAGTAAACAGTGATTTTATAAAGAATTTAAAAAACAAGGAAATCGGCCTTCAGGAAAATTATGCAAAATTAATTGCAAAATATACGTCAAACCATCCCGAAGTAATATCGGTTGAAAATCAATTAAAAGTAGTAAGAGAAAAAATTGATATTGAAACAAAAAGACTTATACAGAGTATAAAAATAGATTTGTCCGGTCAATTTGCGGGAAACAATATAAGAATTATAGATGAGGCAACCGTTCCGGATAACCCTTATTTACCGAGAAAATTAATTAATTTGTTAATCGGAGTTGTTGCAGGCGGGATAATTGCAATTCTTATAATTTTTATGATTGAATTCTTGGATAAGAGTATAAAAAGTTCCGAAGATTTGGAAAGAGAATTGGATTTGTCGTTTTTGGGTTTTGTTCCTACCGAAAAATTGAAAAAAGGCACAAAAGAGTATTCTTTTATGCTAAGTAAGGATAATCCTTTATATGCCGAACAAATAAGAAACATACGAGTAATGTTAAATTTTACATTGGCAAATTTTAAAGAAAAAGCATTTTTGGTTACAAGTTCGGTTCAAAGTGAAGGAAAAACAAATTTATCAACCAATTTAGCGGTTGCAATGGCACAAACGGGAAGTAAAGTTTTAATTGTTGACGGCGACCTTAGAAGAGCAAGATTACATAAATCGTTTGAATTACCTTTAAGAAACGGTATGAGTGATATTTTATCTTTTAATGAAAACGACGGAAACTTTAATGAATTTATTGAAAGTAAATTTATTAAAAAAACGGAAATAGAAAATCTTTTTGTTATAACGGCAGGTATAAATCCGCCTAACCCGTCGGAATTACTAAGCAGAGAGCTTTTAGGCAAGTTTATTCAATGGGCAACTTCAAAATTTGATATTGTATTGATAGATACACCTGCAATTTTACCGGTAAACGATACTTTATTATGGGGTAAATATATTGACAGAACAATATTTACCGTCCGTCACGGTAAAACAAGCACAAAGATGGCAAAAATTGCCATAGAAAAAATAATAAAAGCAAACATTAAAATATTGGGCGGAGTTATTACTTACCATAAAAAACAGGGAATTGCCGCAAAGGGCAGCTCTTACTACTATTATTACTCTTACAAAAACAAGAAAAAGAATTAATGGGATATTTTCCTTTTGTTTTATTTTCATTTATTTTATTTTTTGCACCTTTGAGTTTTGCATTAACGGAACCGTGGGCACTGCTTATTTCGCAATGTTTATTTTTTTTCCTGTTAATTGAATTGTTTTTTAGACGGCAGGAATTTTATTTTACACCCGTATCAAAAAAAATAATATTTTGTTTTATCATCGTTTTATTACTTTGTGTTATTCAGTATTTTAATCCGCACACAATTCTTGAAAAAAAATTATATTTACCTTTTTCGCTTTGTCCGTTTTATACTTTTACAGATTTATCAAATATTTTACTTTATATGTTTGTTTTTTTTATTGCAAACCAAAATTTTGAAAATTCCGATATAATAAAAAAATTATTATTAATTATTGTCATATCGTCTGCAATTGTATTATTTATAGGTTTTTCTTGCCCGAAAGGCGAATACATAAAAACTTTTTTGGGTGCTAAGGTTTTCGGTTCATTCGGACCTTTTGTTAACAGAAACAATGCCGGTGCATTTTTGGCAATGTCGTTATTTACAACGTTATCGTTACTTTTTCATATATTCGTAAAGCAATCAAAAAATACCCCCCTTAAATTTATATTTATTGCTTTAAGCATATTGTTTCTTATCGGTGTTGTTTTTACCCGTTCACGCGGAGCAATGCTTGCAACTTTTATATCTTTGTTTGCTTTATTTATTTTATCCGGTATGTACTTAATAAGAGATACGAAAAAATCAGTTATCGCAGTTTGTGTTACAATATTTTTATTTTCCGTTTTTTCTTATTTTATTTATATTTACAGAGACAGTATAAACGAATTTGCATCCAGAAAATCCGTAGATGATTTTTCAACACAAGCAAGAATTGATTTATATAACAGCGCTTTTAAAATGTTAAAGGAATATCCTTTAACGGGAACGGGGGTTGCCGCATTTCCAGTGGCCATAGGAAATTATCAGGAAATGAACTTTAGCGGTTATCCGAATTATTTACATAACGACTGGTTGGAACTTTTACTTGGAATAGGATATCCTGCAGGATTGATAATATTTTTGTTGATTATTTTAACTGTTTATATATTTTTAAAAAACATAAAAAATTTACGGCATTCAAAAAGAGCGCTTTATATCCCGTTACTATGTTCGCTGTTATCGGTAAGTATTGCAAGTTCGGTTGATTTTCATTTACATATTCCCGCAAATGCAATATTATTTTTTACGATTTTGGCAATTTTAAGTTCGGCTACTTTTTTTAAAGAAGATATTTCTTATTTTAAATCAAATATTTTTATAAAAACATTCTTTATTGCGGCATTTTCGGTAATAATTGTATTTTCAGCCAAAAACACGGTTATTTGGCGTTGGACTATTTTCGGCAACAAATTATCAATTGAAGGTAAAATTTCAAGTTATGAAAAAGCGGTTGCTTATTCGGCAAACCCGAGATATGCAATAGATTTAGGTATAGAATATATAAAGGCACAAAAATCAAAAGTGTTATCCGATGAACAAAAACAGGAATACAAAAATAAAGCAAAAAATCTTGCAATGGAAAATTTACAAAAATACCCTTTTGAAAAAAGATTTTCACAAATTTATACTGCGGCAAAATAAAAAATTGACAGTTTTTTATATTTTTTATATACTTAGGAAATATTTTAATGTTGATACGGTGCGATGCCCGAGCTGGTTAAGGGAGCAGTCTGCAAAACTGTTTTGCATCGGTTCGAATCCGATTCGCACCTAACTTTCTGCCCGGTTAGCTCAGTTGGTTAGAGTACTTCCTTGACATGGAAGGGGTCAGAGGTCCGAGTCCTCTATCGGGCACTGCCGAAATATATGCGCCATTAGCTCAATTGGTAGAGCAAACGACTCTTAATCGTTAGGTTACAGGTTCAATTCCTGTATGGCGCAGTTTTTAATTTTTAACATTCCTTACGGCTTCCAATATAAGTTCCGCAAGTCCCGGATGGAAAAACATATTTTTAGATAAATCGGTTATTGTCATTTCGGCTTTTATTATAACGGTTGCAATGTTTATAAGCTCATCGGCATTTGCACCTAAAATCCACACTGCTTTTATTTTTTTTGTTTTATTGTCAATTGCAACTTTTACCCAACCGGTTCTTTCGGCTTCAATTTGCGCCCTTGCATTTGCGGAAAACGAAACTTTACCGTAAGAAATATCATCACATTTATCAAAATCAACGGATTTTACACTTGCCGAAGGAGGAAAAGAAAATACAACTTTAGGAACGGGATCATTATTTTGCAATAAATTTTTCGCCGCATTTATTCCGTCTTGTTCTGCCGTATAAGCCAAAAAACCTTTACCCGTAACATCACCTATTGCATAAACATTATCAATATTTGTTACATAATTTTTAGTTTCTATAAACTTTTTGTTATCCAAATTTAATTTAATATTTTCGATATTCAAACCTTCCGCCGATGATTGCCTTCCGGCAACTATTAATATCTTTTCAAATTTATCTTTATCTTTTAACGTATCCGTGCATGAAACTTCAACTTTTATCCCCTGCCTTGCAAGAACTTTTGTAAGTTCAAAAGCAAGTTCGGTATCTTCGCTAGGCAATATTTGCGGACAAATTTCCCTTAATGTTACATCCGTTCCGAAACATGAAAAAATTGAACTCAATTCAACACCTATAGCACCCGCACCTATAACCAACATTGTTTTGGGAATTTCAGTTAAATTTAAAGCATCCGTAGAATTTATATATTTTTTATGATCAAACTCCATACCGGCAATATTTTTACATTGTGAGCCCGCGGCTATTATAATTTTATTTGCAAACACTTCAATTTCTTTTTCCGACGTCTTTACGGATAAAATATTTTTATCTTTAAAAGTTGCAAAACCTTTAATTATATCGACATTATTTGCCGTTAACAACCTTTCAATACCTTTTGATAAGTTTGCAACCAATTTATTTTTTTTATTTATTATATCGCTAAAATTAACAGGTTCCAACTTTGCTTTAAGTGCATATTCAAAAGATTTTGATATTATTTGTTTTGTTTTTGCAACCTGCCATAAAAATTTTGTAGGAATACAACCGTTATTCAAACAAGTTCCGCCTAAATTTTCTTTTTCAATAATAACCGTTTTTAAATTTTGCTTTGCAAATTCAACAGCACAAGTATAACCGGCAGGACCTGCACCTATAACGGCAACATCATATTTATTTTCCATTTTTATTCTCCCTGACAAAACTTATTTAATTATATAAATTCCAAAGCATATTTATCAATAAAAAACAGGTTATGGGGGGTATAACGACAGCTGAGGGATGAGAAGTTATAAAGACAGGTTATATGGTTATGGGGTTATGGGGTTAACGACAACAGTAAACGACGAACGACAACGACAGCTGGGAGCTGAGAGTTGAGAATATAAATACAGGTTATGGGATGATAAAAACAGCTGAGAGCTGAGAAGCTGAGGGCTTAGAACGACAATGTATAACTTACAATGTAGAATGTATAATTAACGGCAAACGACAAAAATTGCAAGCAATTTTCGGCTATAGGGGGTATGGGGTTATTGGTTAAACAACAAAAACAAAAAACTAAAAAAAATAACTTGTAACCTTATAATCCGATAAACTTATAAACCAAATTCACATTGATAATAACAAAAATAGCATTTTCTATTCTTGAAAAAATAGTGTTGTTTGTGATATAATAAAAAGGATATGAATTTTGATAAAATAATCTCATTAGCATTGGAAGAAGATTGTGCATTTAACGATATTACTTCCAAAGGAATTATAGCAAAAAATGCCGCAGCAACAGCCGTGTTGCTTGCAAAACATGACGGCATTATTTGCGGGCTTGATATATTTAAAAAAGTTTTCCTAAAACTTGACAAAAACTTTTCGTTTAAAACATTTGTTAAAGACGGTGATAAAATAAAAAAAGGAACCGTTATTTTAACAATGAAAGGACCTGCCTATCAAATGTTATGCGCCGAAAGAACGGCACTTAATTTTATACAACAACTTTCGGGAATATCAACATTAACAAGTAAATTTGTTGAAGTGGTTAAAGGTAAAAACACATTTATTTACGACACAAGGAAAACTATTCCCGGTTTAAGATATTTATCAAAATATGCGGTTAAATGCGGCGGTGCAAAAAACCACAGAATGAATTTGTCCGATATGGTTTTGATAAAAGACAATCATTTGGTTTTTATAGAAAACTTACCCGAAACCGTAGCAAAAATAAGGAAAAAACATAAAAAAGTTTTGATACAGGTTGAATGTGAAAACGAAAAAAACATTAAAGATGCTTTAAATGCAAAAGTCGATATGATAATGTTAGATAACATAAAAGATAAAGATTTGAAAAAATTTATCAACATTATAAGGCAAAATTCAACAAAAAAGTATAAGCCGCAGATAGAAATATCCGGCGGAATGAATTTAAAAAGAATAAAAAAATATGCAAATTTGGGAATTGACAGAATTTCAATAGGAATGTTAACACACTCCGCGCCTGCTTTGGATATTTCCTTAAAAATTAAAATAACAAAACCTTCAAGGTAAAAGATGTCTCATTTCTATATCTACCCAAAAAATATTATAAATAATACTTTTACAATGGAAAGTGAACAGCTGCATTATGTGGTTAATGTTAGAAGATTTGCAGTTGATGATGAAATTAAATTATTTGACGGATTAGGTAACGGCTTTTTAGGAAAAATAACAAAAATTTCAAAAGAGAAGTTAAGCGGAATTATCCTTAATAAACAAACTTTTATCAAACCTTCGGTCGAAATTTATTTGTATTGTGCAATTGCTAAAGGAGAAAGAACCGAATGGCTTATAGAAAAAACGGCAGAAATCGGCATAACAAAATTTATACCGTTAATTACAAAAAGAAGTGTTATAACTTCTTTTTCACCTAACAAATATGAACGACTCAATAAAATTTCAATTTCGGCAAGTTGTCAGTGCGGACGGGCAGATATAATGGAAATAGAAAAACCTTTGGCTTTTGAAAATGCATTAAAAAGCAGCATAACGGAAAAAACATTGTCAATACTTGCATGGGAAAGTGAAGATAAACAAACAATTGACGATATTTATAATAAAAATATAAATATAAAAAGAATAAATATTTTTATAGGACCGGAAGGCGGTTTTGAACCTAATGAAATAGAACTTGCAAAAAATAATAATTTTCACACAATAACTTTAGGTAAAAATATTTTAAGAATTGAAACTGCAGCAATAACCGCAGCCGTTTTAATTTCAAACAAATGGATATAAAATGAGCGAAGAAAAATTTTTTATTTATACCTTCGGTTGCAAAATAAACCAATATGAAAGTCAATTAATAACGGAACGTTTATCTGTTGAAAATAAAAAATTAACGGATAATATTGAAACCGCCGATACGGTAATAATAAATTCATGCACGGTTACGGAACAGGCAAATAAACAATGCAATACTTTAATAAAAAAATTATTAAATAAAGGTAAAAAAATAATTTTAACAGGATGCTATCAGAAGGTATCACAAGAAGAAATAAAACAAATATTCCCCTCCGTTAAAATAATATCAAAAGAAAATTTATTACCGAAAAAACAAAAAATTTATTCGTTTCAAAAACATTCAAGAGCATTTTTAAAAATTCAAGACGGCTGTAACAGTTTTTGTTCGTATTGCATAGTTCCTTTTGCAAGAAATACTTTATGGAGTAAACCGCAAGCGGAAATTATTGACGAAATAAATACTTTAATCGATAACGGATATTATGAAATAGTATTATCAGGTATTCATATAGGAAAATATGAAGGCGGGATTGCAAATTTATTAAAACAAATTTTTAAACAAATAAATAAAATTTTCAGAATACGCCTTTCTTCAATAGAAGTTAACGAAGTAAACGATGAACTTATAGAACTTTTAAAAAAAGAATCCGTCAGGTTATGCCAGCATTTACATATACCTTTACAGTCGGCAAGTAATGAAGTATTGCAAAAAATGAACCGCAGATACGATATACAATATTTTAAAAATATTATTGACAAACTTACAAAAGAAATTCCTTCAATTGCTTTGACAACGGATGTAATTGCGGGTTTTCCCACCGAAACGGAAGAAAACTTTAACGAAACTTATGATTTTTTAAAAAGCAATAATTTTGCAAGATTGCACGTTTTTCCTTTTTCACCGCGTAAAGGAACGGTTGCTTTTAATTTAAAACAAATATCAACACCGGAAGAGATAAAAAAAAGAGTGCATAAACTTTTAGAACTTGATAAAATTTTAAGAAATAATTTTTATGCTAAATTTATCGGGACGAAGAGAAATGTTGTTGCATTAAAAGACGGCAAAGCATTAACCGACAATTATTTAACACTCAATAATGTCACTGCGCAAAAAGGAATTTTTGAAACTATAATTCAATAAATGTCATCGCTTAAACTAACGGCAGCTTGAACAAAAACTCAACTCTCAACTCTCAACTTATCAGCTAAAAATTGCTTAGCAATTTTTTAATTTTTTACTATCAATGTTATTATTAAAATCGCAATAAGAAAAACAAAAACGGCAGCAAAAAACAAAATCCATTTTAATGTTTTAAGCAATTCGTTTAAAGTATCATTTGCCTGAAAAAATTGTTGTTGAATAAGGTTTATAAACGCTGCAGCCGTTATTGTAATATCATCTATCCAACCGACAATCGGTATGTCCGGAATAACATCCATGGGATACAAGCCGTAAAGTAAAGACAACACAAAAAATATCCAAGCCCAAACTTTTTTCTTTTTACCGTCTTCAATACTTTTACAGTCTTGTTTTTTTATTTTGTCAACTATTTCGGGTTCTATAGATTCTTGGGATTGTTGCATTTTTTATCCTTTAATAATTTTGCTCTAAAATTTAATATTATTTTGATTTTTATCCGTATTATTGTCAATTATCTCAAATTCAATATTATATTTTTTATCTGTCATTCCGGCACGTATCAAATTGCCTATAATTATTTCCGCCTGTTTTTGTGCATTGGAAAACAATTTATTAAAATCGATATTATTTCTTGCATCATTACCGGCATACAGCTTTGCATTATTCATAGCTTCTTTATCCGTTTCACCGAATTCAATCCACGATTTTTTTAAATCATAAAATTTTTTCGGATTAACATTAAAAGTTTTAATTGTCGGATACGGCATTTTAACAACAATTTTATTTTCGTTTTTGCTTGTTTTTAATTCATTTAATTCAACAAGAGTTAAATCTATACCTGCATTTATTTCGGCATCATAAAGCATTAAAAATTTTTTACTGATAAAATATTTATATATCGGGTTATTATTACCGTTTGTTTCATATTCAACCAATCCGCCATATTGAACTTCCGATGTTATTAAATAACCTATATTTTTAATTTGATTATTCAAATATTCTATGTTCACTTTTGCTTCTTTATTAACCGATAATTTTTCTTTTTTTTCATTAATAAAATTTTTAACGGTTATAAAAGAAAAAGCACATACAATACAAAACAATAGAGTTATAATAACCAAATAAATTTTCTTTTCCATAAATATTTTAAAGTTTAAAAATTTTAATTTATTAAACAAGTTTATTATATTGCAGTTTAAGCAAAAAATCAATAGAAATTTAGCTGAGGGGCTGAGAAGTTATAAAGACAGGTTATATGGCTATGGGGTTATAGGGTTATAGGTTTAACGACAACAGCAAACGACAACGGCAAACATATAAGCTAAAATTTATTATGTTAAAAAAGTGGAAGAGCGGAACTAAATTTGTTATAATTGGAAAGATAAATTTTTAACCGGCAAAGAAAATGATAAAAATATTACACGGGTATATAGTTAAAGAATTTTTAGGTTCGTTTGTTTTCGGGCTTATAGTATTTTCGGCAATTTTGTTGATTGACCAAATATTTCAGTTTGTAGATTTGTTTTTGGCAAGAGGTGTTGCTTTTTGGCTTGTATTACAATTGTTTTTGCTCGTTATTCCGACAATACTTTCTTTAACAATACCTATGGCAATTTTATTCGGAGTGCTTATAAGTTACGGCAGGTTTGCCGAAGATAACGAAATAACCGTAATGAAAGCAACAGGCGTAGATTACAAAACTTTATCAATGCCCGTAATAGTTTTTGTTGCATTAATCAGTTTAGGACTTGTATTTTTCAACCACGACTTAGCACCTTCAACACATAAATATTTCAGAACACTTTATAAAAATATACTTAC
>ONEP01000189.1 GCA_900316875.1 Candidatus Ruminimicrobium bovinum | reverse complement strand
TTCTTATTTCCGAAGCCGTTCTGTTTTTATTATCGGTAGTCGTTTCAACTATTAAAGCAACACCTGCCGGTCCGTAACCTTCATAAGTTATTTCTTCATATATAGCGCCTGGAAGTTCACCCGTCCCTCTTTGAATTGCTTTTTTTATATTGTCCTGCGGCATATTTGCCGCTCTTGCGTCGTCAACCGCTTTTCTGAGTCTTGCATTATTTTCTATAATACCGCCGCCTTCTTTTGCGGCAACAACCATTTCTCTTATTATTTTTGTAAAAATTTTACCTCTTTTTGCGTCGGTAGCAGCTTTTTTATGCTTAATACTTGCCCACTTATTATGCCCTGACATAAACTTACTCCTTAATATCTTATTGTATAAATTACTTTACCTTGTTGACCTAAAATATCTCTTTTTATTTTTTTACCTTTTGAGTATAAATCAATATATCTTAAATTATCATCTTCGTCATAAATTTTCAATTCACCGTCGAGTTTATCATCTTTATAGTAACCAACCTGATGAACCTTACCGTTATCATAGTATATTTTCATTTGCCCTTGCAGCTTATTTTGCGAATAATTATACTCTTTATTTACAGAACCGTTCATAAAATATTCTTTTTGATAACCTTCTTTTTTGTTTCTGTGATATTCAATTAAAGTTTTTATCGTTCCCAACGGATAATATTCTTTATATTCGCCGTCTAACTTTCCTTCAAAGTATTCTTCGGAAACCACCAAATCACCGGAAGGAGAATAATGTTTTATAACACCGTTTAACAAATTATTTTTATATTCGGCTTCCGTTTTTATAACTCCGCCTTCATAAAAATCGGATGAAGGACCGTTTAAAATACCGTCAGCATAAGTTCTTGTTAAAATTAAAATTTTATCTTTTGAATATTTTTTATAAAAACCGTTTAAAACACCGTTTTTATAACCTGCTTCACAAACTAAATTCCCTTCCATATCATATTCTTTAACAAATCCGTCCAATTCCTGACCGTAAAATTTAGTTTTACCTTTTTTATCTATGGCTTCTCTTGCTATTGTTTCACCGTCACATATAAATTCAAATTCTCTTACTTTACCGTCAGATATAAAAGAAGGTCTTTTTTCTATAACGGCTAATCCGTTTTCATTATTAAACAATACGGAAACACCGTCTCCCGTCTTTGTTGCACATGAATTAAAAAGAACACAAAAAAATAAAGTAATATAAAAAAATATACTTACCCTTTTCAAGCTTTATACCTTTTATTTTTTGATTTTATATTCTCAAAAAATTTTAATTCCAAAATTGCTTTTTGTAAATCATGTTCCATAACGGCAGAGGAAAGTTTATCTTTTTTTGCCATCTGCTCACGGGCATGTTTTTTGGCTTCTTCTATTTTTTTATCATCTATTTCTTCAGACCTTATTGCAAAGTCGGCAATAACACTTGCAACATTATCGGAAAATTCCAAAAAACCGCCGGCTATCGTAATAAATTTTTTTTCTCCGTTAATATCTATTACAACTTCACCAACCGAAAGTTTTGTTATTATTGCGGTATGCCCCGACAAAACGGTAATATCACCCGCCATTGTCGGAAAAGTTGCAAAAGAAACTTCTCCGCTAAAAACATTACCTTCAGGTGATAAAATATCCAATTTATATGTATTACCCATTATTTATTTGCCCTTTTTAAAACATCTTCTATTGTTCCTGCCATATAGAAATGCTGTTCGGAAATATTATCATGCTTACCTTCGATAATTTCCTTAAAACCTTTTATGGTATCTTCCAATTTTACATATTTACCTTCAAGCCCGGTGAATGTTTCGGCAACAAACATAGGTTGTGTAAGGAATTTTTGTATTTTTCTTGCTCTTGCAACCGTTAATTTATCTTCGTCTGATAATTCGTCCATACCTAATATTGCGATTATATCCTGTAAATCTTTATATTTTTGCAAAATTTTCTTTACGTTCATTGCAACTTCATAATGTTCTTTACCGACAGTATTAGGGTCCAACAACCTTGAAGATGATGTTAACGGATTAACCGCCGGATACAAACCTTGTTCCACGATAGACCTGTCAAGTGTTATCGTTGCATCCAAATGGGAAAATATTGTTACAGGAGCAGGGTCGGTGTAATCATCCGCAGGAACATAAATGGCCTGCACCGATGTTACCGAACCTTTGTTTGTCGAAGCAATTCTTTCCTGAAGTTCACCCATATCCTGTGCCAAATTCGGCTGATAACCTACTGCCGACGACATTCTGCCAAGAAGAGCGGAAACCTCACTTCCCGCCTGCGCAAACCTGTAAATATTATCTATAAAAAGCAATACATCTTCATTTTTTTGATCTCTGAAATATTCCGCCATTGTAAGCCCGGTTAAAGCAACTCTCATTCTGCTTCCGGGAGGTTCGTTCATTTGCCCGAATACAAGAACCGTTTTATCCAAAACATTCGATTCTTTCATTTCAAGCCAAAGGTCCGTTCCTTCCCTTGTTCTTTCACCTACACCTGCAAAAACGGAATGGCCGTCATGTTCCATAGCAATATTTCTTATAAGTTCTTTAACAACAACGGTTTTTCCTACACCTGCACCGCCGAATATTCCTATTTTACCGCCCTTTGTAAAAGGTGAAATCAAATCTATAACTTTTATACCGGTTTCCAAAATTTCCGGAATTGTTTTCTGTTCCGAAAGTTCCGGAGAAGGTTTATGAATAGGGGCAAATTCGGAATCTTTTTTTTCTATTTGTCCCAATCCGTCAACCGCTTCACCGAGGACATTGAAAATTCTTCCTAAAGTTTTTTCTCCTACGGGAACGGAAATCGGAGCATTTGTTCTGACAACTTTATCTCCTCTTTTTAACCCGTCGGTAGAACCTAATGCAATTGTTCTTACCTCAAAATTATCCATTTGAAACATTGTTTCCAAAACAAGTTTGGAACCGTTTTTCATTGTAATATTAAGCGCCTCATAAACCTCAGGTGTTTCATTTTTAAACCTTACATCAACGACGGCACCCTGAACCCTTATAACAAAACCTTCACCTTTTTGAAAATTTTCTTTTTCCATTGTAAAAAACCCCGTATATTAGATGTATAGATGTATGGAGGTACGGATGTATGGACTTTCAAATTGCCTTCGGCAATTTCTTATCCCTCTATACTTCCAGCCCTCTATACCTCAACAAATTGCAAAGCAATTTGTTAATGAATTTGTCCGTTTGCCAAATCAAGAATTTCATTTGTTATTTTTGCCTGTCTTGATTTATTAAATGCAATAGTTAAAGACGCAGTTATTTCGTTTGCATTTTCATTTGCATTACTCATTGCCGACATTCTTGCCGCCTGTTCGCTTGCATAAGCATTCATTAACATATCATAAAAAATAACTTCAAAATAATAAGGTATCAAACTGTCCAAAACTTCTTTTGAAGACGGTTCAAAAATATGTTCACCTTTATTTACAAAATTTTTATCACGCTGTATCGGTGCCAAAACTTTTAACATAGGTTCCTGCACCATACGGTTTTTAAAATAAGTATATATTACCTCAACAGAAGATATTTCCTTTGTTTTATAATAATCTTCAACTATTTTTAACATAGGAAAAATATCTTCATATTTCGGAAGAACGGTTCCCAAATTGAAAGATGCCTTAACATTAAAACCGTTTTTTATACAAAAAGCTTGTGCTTTTTTACCGATTGTTACAACATAATCGTCTTTAGAAACCGATGTTAAAACTTTTTTAAAAATATTTGCAAGCAACCCGCCGCACAAACCTTTATCGGTAGAAATAACATAAACCAATTTTCTTTTTACATTATCATTAAGCCCCACAAAAGATGAATTTAATGATATATCATCATTTTCGGCTAAGATTTTCTGCACGACAAACCTAACTCTTTCCGAATACGGCCTGCTTTTTTCAACTGCAGTTTGTGCTTTTCTTATTTTCGATGCGGCAATCATTTCCATAGCTTTTGCTATTTGTGCTATGCTTTTAGCCGTTCTTATTCTTTTTTTTACCTGTTGTAAATTTTCAGCCATTTATATTTCCGTTACACCAATGTTTTTTTACATTCCAATATAGCATTTTTCAATTGTTCCAAAGTTTGCTCGTCCATCTTTTTATTTTCACCGATTTTTGCAACCAACTCTTTATTGTTCATTTTAACAAAATCTATAATTTTCTGTTCTATTTCTAAAATTTTATCTACCTCAACATCGTCAAGGCAACTCGATGTTGCCGAATATATTGCAATTATTTCGGACACCTCATCGTAAGGTTTATATTGAGGTTGTTTTAATATTTCGGTTAAAACTTTACCTCTGTTCAGTTTCTTTAAAGTATCTTCATCAAGGTCGCTTCCGAACTGTGCAAAACTTTTCAATTCGTTAAATTGCGACAAATCAAGACGAACCGGACCTGCAATTTGTTTCATTGGTTTTGTTTGTGCGGAACCGCCTACCCTTGAAACCGACAACCCCACATTTAAAGCGGGACGAACGCCGGAATTGAACAAATCCGCTTCCAAATAAATTTGCCCGTCGGTAATTGAAATAACATTTGTAGGAATATATGCAGACACATCGTTACCTTGCGTTTCGATTACAGGCAAAGCGGTTAATGTTCCGCCGCCGTTTTTATCAGATAACCTGACAGCTCTTTCAAGAAGACGTGAATGTAAATAAAAAATATCACCCGGATATGCTTCTCTTCCTGCAGGTTTTTTTAATAACAAAGAAATTTGTCTGTATGCCCAGGCATGTTTTGTTAAATCGTCATAAACCACCAAAACATCTTCGCCTTTTTCCATAAAATATTCACCTATTGCACAAGCTGCAAACGGTGCAATATATTGAAGCGAAGCCGCATCAGATGCCGTTGCCGAAACAACTATGGTATAATCCATTGCACCTTCCTGTTTAAGTTTTGCAACTATAGAAGCAACATTTGACCTTTTCTGCCCTATCGCACAATAAATACAAATAACTCTTTTTAAACCTAAATCCTTCTTTTTTTGGTTTATTATGGTATCTATTGCAATGGCTGTTTTACCGGTGTTTCTGTCACCGATAATCAATTCCCTTTGTCCTCTTCCTATAGGTATCATTGCATCAATGGCTTTTATACCTGTTTTTATAGGTCTGTCAACAGGACTTCTTTCAATAATACCGGCCGCAATTTTTTCCAAAGGATATAATTTTCCGTCGTCAATTTTTAATTCTTTTTCGTCCAAAGGTTTGCATGTAGGGTCAATAACCCTTCCTATCAATTTATCCGAAACCGTTATACCGAGTATTTTACCTGTTGCAAAAACTTTCATTCCCCTTGTAACTTCGGCATCGGACAGCAACACAATATATACGGCATCTTCGTCTAAATTTAAAACCAAACCTTTTGCTTTATTTTCAAATTCAACTTCTTCCCCGTAACCGGTACCGGAAAGCCCGGATGCTTTAACAATACCGTCACCGACGGTTTCAACTACCCCGTAATTAACCAATTCCGGATTAATATCGGAAGAATAAAGTTTTTCCTCTATTTGTTTTATAAGTTCTTCCGGTTTCATAAACTCTCCCTTATATCTTTCATTATTTTTGCAACCATATTGGAAAGGGTGTAATCCAATATATAATCACCGAATTCCAATTTTACACCTGCTCCCACTTCTTTATCGTCTCTGTTATAAACGATATTTTTATTCGGGAACATTTTTTGAATTTTATTTTTTACGGTATCGGAAGCCACCCCTGCATATTTAACCGTAACCGTATTATTTTTAACGGCACAGACCAAATAACTTAACAAAAGTTTTATTTCATTTTTTGTTAAATTATTAAAAATCCATTTTGATACTTCGTCGGTTATTTCACCGTTTTCTATTACAGATACCGCTAATTGCTTAATTTGTTGTTTTTTCATATCCCGCACTTTCTATTTTATCTATGGCTTTTGATAAAACAGCCGTTTTTTCCTCGTCGGTAAAAATTTCCGACAACACTTTTGAAACGATTTTCTTAGATAAATCTATTGATATTGCTCCGACTTGTTTGGTTGCTTTATCAAATTCATCTTTTGCCTGTTTTTTTGCCGTTTCTATAATTTCTGCCGCCTGCTTTTTTGCATCTTGTGCCGATTGTTGTTTCAATGTTTCCGACGTTACTTTAACATTTTCCAAAATTTTATCGGCATCGTTTTTTGCTGTTTTTAAAATAGCAATTTTTTGTGTATCCGCATCAAGCAAAGTTTTATGTGCATTTTCCGCATCTTCAAGCCCCTGCTTTATTTTGTTCCTTCTTTCTTCAAGCATTTGTGCAATCGGTTTATACAAAAACTTTTTTAAAATAAACAATAATATAGCAAAATTAACTATTTGTGCTATAAAAAGTTTAGTTTCAAGTCCGAACAGATTAAATATATCTTTTATTATATCCATATAATTACTTCATAAATGCAAATATTAAACAGTAAATAGCAATAGATTCCGCAAATGCCATAGCAATAAGCATATTTACCATTATTTTACCGGATGCTTCCGGATTTCTACCGATTGCTTCAACCGCTTTTGCACCGATTAAACCGATACCCAAACCAGGCCCTAAAGCACCTATTGCAATAATAATACCGCCGGTTAATGTAATTGTCATAACTTTACTTCCTCCTTAAAACTACAATTTATATTTAAAAAATTTGTTATACAAATTTTTAGTTTAGAGCTGAGAGCTGAAAGCTTAGAGTTTAACGACAACAATAAACTACAAGCCACTAACTATAAACAACAAATTGCTCTGCAATTTGTTAGTGGTTGTCCGTCATTATACTCATAAACGCCATCGTAAGCATTGCAAAAACTATCGCCTGAATAACCGCAACCATAAGTTCCAACATCATAAACGGCAAAGGAACACCGAAAGCACACATTGACGATACCGTTGACATAACCGTTTCACCCGCAAACAAATTACCGAAAAGCCTGCATGCAAGCGATATAACTTTTGTAAATTCACCTATAAATTCCAAAAGACCTACAAACATAAATATAGGAAACATCTTAAAAGATATAAACCTGCCGATATAATTTTTAACACCGGTATGTTTTATTGAATAGAAATGACACATAAAAATTGAAATTACCGCAAATGCCGCAGTAACATTCAAGTCGCTTGTTGCGGTTCTAAATAAAGGAACACCTTCTTCACCGGAACCGGCAGCAAAAAACCTTATTGTTTCAAAACCGGGAAACTGCCCGATTAAGTTTGCAATTACTATAAACAAAAAAAATGTTATAACCCAAGGATAAATTATTGCAACTTTGCTTGAAACATCTTTTGTAGAGTCATAAAAATATTCATACATCATTTCAAGAACATTTTGAAGTTTTTTCGGATATAAAGAAAGCCCTGCCCTAAACGCAACAACAAGTGCAATAATTATGGCATCAACAACAAGTGTGGTTACTAATGTATTTGTTACGGGAAAAGTCCCTATATGAAATAAAATATTAGGTGCTAAACTCATAAAAAACCTGTAATATCAAAATAAAAACATCGGCTTATTCTACAAATTATTAATAAAACTTGTCAATAAAAAAGCTTTATAATTATCTTATTGTTCGTAGTTTTTTAACGTTTCCCGTAAAGTTGCAATTTTACTTTCGGTATCCGCAAGTTTTTGTTTTATTCTTGTAACTTCAACTTCGGGAGCTTTTTCCACGAATTTCGGATTAGACAATTTTTTATTATATTTTTCCTGCTCGGATAAAATATTTTTTATTTCTTTGTTTATTCTTGCTTTTTCTTTTTCTAAATCTATAAGACCTTCCAAAGGTATAAACATTTCAAAACCTGTAGCAACGGCTAAAGCAGAATTCTTTTCTCTT
>ONEP01000141.1 GCA_900316875.1 Candidatus Ruminimicrobium bovinum | reverse complement strand
GTAATAGAAGAAATTTCAAAATCATCTTTTGTAACGGCCTCTTCACCTTACATTTACGGGCAGGGAATAATCAAAAAATATAAATCAACGGCAAGCGGAACAGGTGCCGTTGTTAAAGGTATTGACTATAACAAAGAAAATGCAATGCTTAATTTATCAGATAAATTGTCGGAGTTCTCTCTTATGGAAGATGATAATATTTCTTCCGACGGTATTATTTTAGGCAGTGAACTTGCAAAACTTATAGGCGTTCAAACAGGTGATGACATTGTAATAATTTTTCCGAGTCAAATTTCATCTGTTCCCAAAATGAAAAAATTAAAAGTTGAAGCCGTATTTCATTCGGGAATGTATGAATATGATACTACTCTTGTTTATGTTGATTTAAAAACGGCAGATGATATGTACGGCTTTTCCGGCGGTGTAAGCGGTATTGCCGTGATGACGGAAAATTTTGAAAAAGTTCAAAGTTTTGCAAAACAACTTCAGCAAGAATTGGATTATCCGTACAGGGTTCGCTCTTGGATAGATATGAATAAAAATTTGTTTTCCGCTTTAAAGCTTGAAAAAATAATGATGTTTATTATTTTGGCACTTATAATAATTGTTGCAAGTTTTAACATAATTTCAAATATACTTTTATTAAGTGTTGAAAAAACTAAAGAAATAGGCATACTTGCCGCATGCGGCTTTTCAAGACTTTCAATATCAAAAATATTTTTTTATGAAGGAATTATTGTTGGAACATTGGGTACAATTTTAGGACTTACACTCGGTATAACAATAAGTTATGTTTTAAAGAATTTTAAAATATTCGATTTGCCGCAAGGTGTTTATTATATCGATAAATTACCTGTAGTGTTACTGCCGCAAGACATTATTTCCGTGTGTGTTTGTGCTTTTGTAATAACGGTTATATCGGGTTTATATCCCGCTTATCAGGTTTCAAAATTAAAACCCGTTGAAGCATTGAGATATTAATATGAAAATAGAAACAATAAATTTGGTAAAAAATTATAAAACATTAAAATCACCCGAAGTTCAAGTGTTAAAAGGAATAAACTTAACAATAAATTCAGGTGAAACCGTTGCGCTTACCGGACCTTCCGGTGTCGGTAAAAGCACTTTAATTCACTTGTTGGGTTTAATGGATAAACAAACTTCGGGAACAATTTTATTGGACGATATAAATGTAACGGATTTATCTGCCAATCAACTTGCAAAATTAAGAAAAGAAAACATAGGTTTTATTTTTCAATTTCATTATTTACTTGCCGATTTTACGGTTTTGGAAAATATTTTAATTCCCGCATGGAATAATTACAAAGAAAAAGAAAAACGGGCTTATCAATTACTTGAAATGATAGGGCTTAAAGACAGGGTAAAACATTTACCGTCGGAGCTTTCCGGAGGGGAACAACAAAGGGTTGCAATGGCAAGGGCATTTATAAACGAACCTAAAATAATTTTTGCCGATGAACCGACCGGAAATTTGGATAGAGCAACAGGTGAAAAAATAGAAAATTTGATGTTTGATATATGTAAAGAATTTAAAACTACGTTAGTTGTCGTTACACACAGTCGGGAACTTGTCAAACTTGCCTCAAAACAACTCGTCATGGAAAACGGCAAAATTAAATAGTTGTAAATTTTAATTCTGCTGTCGTTTTATATCCGTTAGTGTTTTGTCTTCATATAATTTTATCTCGTAATAATTTATTTTCCAACTTTAACAATCTTATTTCATGGTCTTGAAGTTGAATTTTCATATCTTTTAAATCGGTATTGATAACATTGTTAAAATTTTTATCATCAACTATTGAATTTTTAAAAATCTTTTGTTTGTCGTTATAAAAGAAATCCGGCTTTACTCCTAAATCTTTTGCAAATTTATATAATGTTGCAGGTTTAGGACTTCTTTTGCCGTTACAATAAGCGGAAACAAAAGCTTCTGTTACATTTAATTTTTTTGCTAATTCTTTTTGAGTAAATCCTTTTTCAAGCATTATTTTTTTTAGCTGTTTTACAAAAAAAGATTCTTTGTTCATGTTTACTAAAACTCCTTGTTAAAAGTTGTAAAAAATAAAGCAAAAACGTTGACAAATAAAACAAAATATATTAAAATTAAAACAAAATTAAACATAATTACTTTTTATGTGTAAAAATAAAAATTTTACAAAACAAAAAAATAAGTGTTTGGAATATTAATTTTTTTTGTAAAACAAAAATAAATACAAAGAAATATAAAAATGTTCTTTGCACAAGAAACGCGCAACACTATATTATACTAAATACTTTAAAATTTACATAATGTTTTGTAGAAACTCAATTATATTTTTATGCTCTCTTTCTTTTGTAGTACAATCGCAGTGTACTACTTTCGCCGGGGTCAACGGGCAAGCATTTGCTCCAATCATTTGTTTGCCCACCCGGTACCTTGAAATATATAGTTGGAGTCATATTTTATGAAAAATTTCGTGTATAACATAAAGTCTGTCATTTCTTTTCTATCTATTCTTTTAATTTTTCTGCCTTTGATTGTTATTGCTGATACTACAATAAGTGAAGATACAGATATTTCAATAATAGGTCCAAACAGCACAACAAATAATGTTCCTGCCAGCTCAACTTACGGTTTAAATATAGAAGGTAATTTAACAATAACAAACGGTGTTACAATTGCCGGGAATATATTATCGGGTAATTCTACGGTTACAGGCACAAGTGGTGTTACAGGAACAGGTGGTGCAGCTTACGGAATAAATACAACAGGTAATTTAATTATACAAGACGGTTCAATAATTTCAGGTAATATAACTGGTGGAATAGGTTATGGAGGAGGTTCCAGTTTAACTGGTTCTTCATATGGAAATGGAACTGGGTACGGTGGTGCTAGTTATGGTATTTATAGTGAAGGACAAATAGAAAATATAAATGTAGAGGATTTAATAGTAATTGGTGGAACTGCTTATGGTGGTGGTTTAGCTATTAATAAAACAGGTGATGCTGATAGTGGTGGTAGTGGAACCGGTTATGGTGGTAATAGTTATGGTATTAATGCAAATGAAATACAAAATGCAAATATTCAGAGTTTAATTGTAACGGGTGGCAGATCTTTTGGTGGTGGTTTTGCTTTTGATGCCAGAGATGGAAGATATAGTACAAGTGGTGGTGGTAATGGAACAGGAGGTTCTGCTTACGGAATAACATCAAAAAATATTAGTAATTCTTTAGTAACAATGAAAATAGAAGGTGGTATAGGTTATGGAGGTGGTTCTCAAGGATTATACCCTGGAGCTATTTCTTACAATGGTGGTGCAAATGGAATTGGTCATGGCGGTAATGCTTATGGTATATATATATCTGAAAATTCAACAATAACAGATAGTAATTTATATGTAAATGCAAAAGGAGGTACTGCATATTCAGGTAATTCACATTATATGAATTTAGATTTAGAAAATATTGATATTATGTTTGTTAGAGAAACAAATGTATCAGCTTCAAATTATGGGCAGGGTGGTAATGCTTACGGTATAAAAGTTGAAGCAAATAAAACTTTAAATATACAAAATAGCCAAATAACAATACAGGCAACAGGTGGAAGGGGTAGTACAATAAGTAATATTCCATATTATGGAGTAAGTTACGGAATCTATTTAGAAGAAGGTGCAATTTTAACTTTAACAAAAGTTTTAACCGATATTGATGGTATTATTTACGGAATAAACGGAACAATAAATTTAAATGAATCTACGGTAAATTTATTAAATAATTCAAATTTAACAGGAATAAGTCTAAATTTAGACAGTTCAAAAATAAATTTAGCAAACAATAATATAAGTAAAAATTATTTAAATGGTTTAACATCAACAAATTCGAATATATGTTTTGATGCTGATATTGTTAGTGCTGTAAGTGATAAAATTTTTATATCCGGTTCTGCAATCGGACAATTAAATATTGATGTTGCAGATATAAATTTTTTTAATATAACAAAATATGCCGGGCGAGCAGGATTTTTTAACTTATTTAGTAATGATAGTGATTTGAGTGGTATGGTATTAAATGTAGATAATAGTAATTTCCAATTAGTGTATGGAAGAAAATTGTTAAACTTTACATTTGATAGCGAAACTAAAAACATAAACTACGGTTTAACGGAAAATATAAATTTAATTACACAAATTGCTGCACGGCAGGCGGATAAAATATATATTTTTACAAGAGAAGAGTACTATGTAGAAAGTTTAGGTGCTTTATATGGAAAAGAACTTACGGTATACGGTAAAGGTAACACAGTAGTAAATTATGATAATGCAACAGGTATTACATTGGCTGACGGACAAATATTAAATATAGATAATTTAACTTTTACCGGTTTTAGCCAATACGATATCAATAACAGCGGAAATTTAAATTTAACCGGAATAGTAAATTTGAACACAGGTATAACCGGTACAACTGTCGGTAATATAGGTACAATTAATTTAATCCAAAGCACACTAAAATTACTAAGCAATGCAGGTATAACGTATAATAATATAAATTTAATAAATTCAACAATCAATTTAGAAGAAGGAAAAATAACAGGCGGGCTTTTAACATTAACAAATAATTCTGTAGTAAACTTAGCAAGTGGGCAAACGGAAAACAGTAAT
>ONEP01000011.1 GCA_900316875.1 Candidatus Ruminimicrobium bovinum | reverse complement strand
GCAGGTGGTTTTGGGACCGCATTTGTTGCGATTGCAGATGATTTAACGGCAATTTATTATAACCCTGCAGGGCTTGCATACCAAAAAGATACTCAGGTTATGGCATCTCTTTTTTATATCAGTTATCCCGTAACCTCCGATAAAAAAGATCCCAAGTATATGAGTGATAAATATTCAACAAGTGCTGTTGTTCCTTTTGTAGGTTTTTCTACAAAATTTTATTACGACAGCATCATTGCCGCAGGTGTTTATGTTCTCGGCGGAGGCGGGGGAACAGTTGAAGGGTTGCCTTCAGGTTGTAAAATAGAAGGGCAAATAAGTTATATGGTTTATAACATATCTTTGGCAAAACAAATTAACGAAAAATTTTCAGTAGGTATAGGTTTTGATGCAATTCAATTTCAAGACAAATTAGTAGCGAAAGTTCCTCCTTATGGTATAGATATTGATTACAATAGAAGTGCTTTCGGCTTTCAAGGAAATATCGGTATTATGTATAAACCTGTAAAAAAACTTTCAACGGCTTTTGTTTTAAGAAGCGGAACTTATGTGGATGTTCCCAATGAACCTGATTCTTCAAACCCGGCATTTAAAGAAACAGTATGTTATCCTTTAACCTGGGAATTAGGTTTTGCTTATGATTTGTTTGAACCGTTTACCATAGCGGCATCAATTTCACAAAACAAAAATTCTTGGACATCCGTTGCATACCGGGATATAATGCAATATAGAGTCGGAACCGAATATAGAGCAACAGAAAAATTGGCTTTACACTTAGGTTTCTTTTCGGATCCGAACTTGATTAGAGATGAATACAAAAATGATCCTGCAAGAGGATACAATTTAACAAACCTTGATATGTATAATATGAAATATGTAACGGCAGGTATCGAGTATAAATTTACAAATGCATTAAAATTAGCTTTTTCTTTTACACATTCTTTTACAAATCCTGTTTCGTATAACGGCATAACTTATAAATATGAAGTTAATTTAGGCAGACTTGATATAGGATATAAGTTTTAACAAAATAAAATACAAAATAAAAAACTCCTTCAAAATAAATTGAAGGAGTTTTTTATTTTCAACTTTTAGAATTAAACTTTAAGACAACATTTTTTAAAAATTTTTATTTATTTTCTTTTAAAACTGCTTTGTAGAAAACCCCTGCCAAAGCTCCGCCTATTGCAGGTGCAATTATAAATACCCAAACTTGTGCCAAAGCTTGTCCGCCTTGAAACAATGCAGGTCCGAAAGATCTTGCAGGATTAACCGATGTCCCGGTAAAAGGAATACCGATTAAATGAATAACAACAAGTGTTAAACCTATAACCAAACCTGCAACCGAAGCATTTTTTTCTTTGTCGGTAACACCGAGTATTGCCAAAACAAAAGCAAATGTTAATATTATTTCAACAATTATTGCCATACCTGCAGTAACTGTTGTTCCGTTAGCTAATACACCGCCAAAACCGTTAGCACCTAAAGCGGAAAAATTACCTAAACAAATTCCTAATAATATTGCACCGCAAATTGCTCCCAAAAATTGAGAAATAATGTATTTTACACATTCTGCAACCGTCATTTTTCCTGCAACACATACGCCGACAGAAACGGCCGGGTTTACATGACAACCGGAAACATTGCCTATTGAATAAGCCATAGCTACGATAGTTAAACCGAAAGCCAAAGCCGTTGCAATGTATCCTGCTTCCGGAAATTTACAACCTGATACTGCAGCAACACCGCAAGCAATAAAAACTAAAAAAAGTGTTCCCGTAAATTCTGCAACATACTTTTTCATTTACATATCTCCTTTTTAAAATTTTAGTCATTATATAATTTTGAAAAAATTTTATCAAAGTTATATAATAAAAAGATAATTTATATTTTGTAATATTTTAAATTCTTTTGGGGGAAAGTTTATGGCACAAAAAAATCAAATTTCTCAGTTACATCAGGAAAGATTAAATTTCAAACCCGTTTTACCTAATGTTTTAAAAAAAGGTGTTGCAAATGTAAAACCAGTTTTAGGTAAAGCAACAAAATCAGTTGCGGATTGTGCTAAAATAAAAGCAATTTTTGAAAAAACTTACGGTATGCCGGTGGTAAGTTTTCAAGCAGGAAAAAACAGTGCGGTTTCCAAAAAAACAGTTACCGTCGGTGTTGTTCTTTCAGGCGGACAAGCTCCCGGGGGACATAACGTTATAT
>ONEP01000200.1 GCA_900316875.1 Candidatus Ruminimicrobium bovinum | reverse complement strand
CTATTTCTAAAAATTCAAAATTTCTATGAAAAGATACAACTCTAGTTCCACTTCCTCTAGGATACCTTATAACAGAAGGACCTTTTAATGTAAGTGCTGTATTAAACATATCTTGTAGCTCTGTCTCATTTGCTGGGGCCATAATAGTTAAATTAGGAATATATTTTAAATAAGAAAAATCAAAAGCGCCGTGATGAGTTGCCCCGTCTTCACCGACAATACCTGCCCTGTCAAGCATCATAACCACAGGTAAATTTTGCAATGCAACATCATGAATTATATTATCTAAAGCCCTTTGCATAAAAGTTGAATATATTGCAACTACCGGTTTTAAACCGCCGGCTGCAAGCGCCGCCGCAAAAGTAACGGCATGCCCTTCATCTATACCTACATCAAAAAACCTGTCGGGAAATTTTTTTGAAAATTCTTTTAAACCCGTTCCGTCCGGCATAGCTGCAGTAATTGCGACTATTTTGTCATCATTGTGTGCAAGTTTTACTATGGCTTTTGAAAAAACTTCGGTATATGTAACTTTTTTTAAGGAAAGTGTTTTTCCGGTTTTTATATCAAAAGGACCTATACCGTGAAACCTTGTAGGTGCTGCTTCGGCAAACTTATAACCTTTTCCTTTTTTTGTAACAATATGTAAAAGAACAGGTCCTTTAAAGTTTTTTACTTTTGATAACATATCAATAAGTTTATTTATATTATGCCCGTCTATAGGACCTACATAAGTAAAACCCATTTCTTCAAACATCAAGCCGGGAAACAATATCACTTTAAACCTTTTAACCAATTTTTTGATTGAATTAAAACTTAAAAATTTTAATTTTGAGGCAATTTTTAAAACACGTTCTTCTATTTTTTGCACACCGGCTGCAGTTAAAAGATTTGCAAAATATCCTGCCAACACTCCCACTTTTTGAGATATAAACATTTGGTTGTCGTTTAAAACAACAAGCATATCTTTGCCGAGTGTTCCGGCATTTTGCAGCCCCTCAAAAGCAAGCCCGCCGGTCATTGAACCGTCACCTATTATCGAGACAACTTTATAATTTTGATTTTCCAAATCCCTTGCTACGGCAAAACCCAAACCTGCAGAAATTGAAGTTGAAGCATGACCGGTTCCGAAGCTGTCATATTTAGATTCCGAAATTTTCGGAAAACCGCTTATACCTTTATATTGTCTTAATGTTTCAAATTTATCTTTTCTGTCGGTAAGTATTTTATGTGCATATGCCTGATGACCTACATCCCATATAAACTTATCTTTTTCAACATCAAAACAATAATGAAGAGCTATGGTCAATTCGACAACACCTAAACTTGAAGCAATATGCCCGCCTGTTTTTGATGTTGTTTTTATTATTTTCGTCCTTATTTCTTTTGCAAGTTGCGGCAGTAATTCTTTTTTTATTATTTTTATCCCGTTCGGTTTTGATATATTTTCCAAAATTGACATAAAAATTTGCTCCACAAATTTTTAGCTGATAAGCTGAAAAGCTTAAAAGCTGATAAGTTTTCGGTATGGCGAAAAATCTAATTATTTATTTTTCTTCTAAAAACCTTTCAGCATTTCAGCTCTCAACCCTCTAAGCTAAAGTTCTAAAACAAATTGCTTTGCAATTTGTTTTAGAACTTTCTTGTTATCATATAGTCGGCTAAAGATTCAAAAACTTCTTTATTTAATTTAAAACCGGAAACAACTTTTTTTGCTTCCTTAATTAATTTATTTGCATTCTGCTCGGATTTTTCTTTCCCGTACAAACGCAAGTAAGTTAATTTATCGTTATCTTTATCACTGCCGTTTTTACCCAACAATTTTTTATCCGCATAAACATCCAAAATATCATCGGCAATTTGAAAAGCAACACCTATGTTATGCCCGTATTTTTCAAGTGCTTTTAAAGATTTATCTTTTGCACCTGCAAGTATCGCCCCGGTTAACAAACTTGCTTTTATCAAATCGGATGTTTTATGTATATGAATATATTCCAATTTCTTTTTACAAAAAGAAATATTTTTCTTATTCCATTTTCCCGCTTCTATTGTATCTTCGACTTGTCCCGCAATCATTCCTTTAAAACCGGAATAACCGGCAAACACTTTTATTGCTTTAACAATTCTTTCTGCAGGAACATTTGCTTTTGCAATAAGGTTAAAACTTTCCGTAAGAAGTGCATCACCTGCAAGTATAGCTGCTGCCTCACCGAATTTTTTATGGCTTGTAAGTTTACCTCTTCTTAAATCGTCATTATCCATTGCAGGCAAATCATCGTGAATTAATGAATACGTATGTAAAAATTCAACGGCACAGATTGCAGACTCTATTTTCTTTATATTTAAACCGAAAGTTTCGGCACCGAGCATAACCAAAACAGGGCGCAACCTTTTACCGCCTGCAAGAACGGAATACCTCATTGCCCGAGACATTATAGAATTATCTTCAGGCAAATATTTAACTAACAATTTATTTACAAACTTTCCTTTTTGTTGTAAATATTTCTTTAAATCAAACTGTTTGGTTTTCTTCATTTTCTTTTTTATCCTCAACGAAATTTTCTTTATCTATTTTACCATTTTTTTCCATAATAATCTCTATTTTCTTTTTTGTTTCGTTAAGTTTATCGGAGCATTCGTTAACCAAAGAAATTCCTTCTTCAAAAAGTTTCATTGCTTTATCTATGTCAAGTTGTGAATTTTCCATTTCATCAACAATTGTTTCCAATCTATTTAAAGAATTTTCAAATGTATTTTTTTTCATATTATTCCTCTACAACTTTTGTTTCTATATTACCGTCCGTTAATTTTATATTTATTATATCATCAACATTAACTTGTTTTTTTGTTTTTATAACATTACCTTGTTTATCAAAACAAACGGAATATCCTCTTTGTAAAATTTTAAGAGGCGACAATAAATCAAGTTTTTGAATTTTTAATTGTAAATTATGATTTTTATTTTCAATAATATTTTTAATATAAAATATTATTTTTTCTTTTAAATCATCAACATATTGAATTCTATCCTCATAAATCAAATAAGGTTTTGATAATGCTCTGCAATTTTTTAAATAATTTATTTTATCGGTATAAATACTTATTAAACTTTCCATTTTATCAATTATTACATTTTGTAATTTTTCTATTTTCTCTTCCAAATCAATTTTATTTTTGGCAACAATTTCGGCAGCAACCGAAGGAGTTGCCGCTCTTACATCGGCAACAAAATCGGCTATGGTAAAATCAACTTCATGCCCGACACATGAAATTACGGGAATTTCCGAATTAAAAATTGCACGAGCAACATTTTCCTCGTTAAAAGCCCACAAGTCTTCCAAACTGCCACCGCCTCTGCCGACAAGTAAAACATCCAATTCTTTATGATTTTTATTCAAATATTTTATTGCTTCTTCTATTTCATATTTTGCGGTTTCACCCTGAACCCTAACGGGATAAATTAAAACTTGAACATTTGAATATCTTCTGTTAAGAACGGATAAAATATCATGTAATGCGGCACCGTCTTTTGAAGTTATAACACCTATTTTATTAACCAAATAAGGAATTTGTTTTTTATGATTTTCGTCAAACAAACCTTCTTTTAAGAGTTTATTTTTAAGTTTTTCAAATTTTTCCTGAAGAGTACCGATGCCGGCTTCCTTCATAAAAAACACCTGAACCTGATATGAACCTCTTTGTAAATATGCAGTAATTCTGCCGTACGCCAAAACTTGCATTCCGTCTTTCGGAATAAATTTCAGTTTCTGATTATAACCCGCAAACATAACGGCAGAAATTTGGGATTGTTCATCTTTAAGATTAAAATATAAATGACCGGAAGAATATTTTTTGCAGCTTGATATTTCACCGCAAATCCAAACCTGCGGGTAATTTTCTTCCAAAATAATTTTTATTTCATTGTTTATTTGAGTAACGGAATAAATTAATTTTCCATCATCATCATTCTGGTTGTTGTTTTCTATTTCAAAATCAAACATAATAAAAATCGCTTTGCGATTTTTTTGATGTATAGATGTATTGATGAACGGATGTATAGAAACAAAAGAAATGACAACGACAAGATTTCTCGCTATCGCTCGAAATGACATCTATTCCTTTTGTCGTTATACTTCTATACTTCTATACTTCTATACCTCTATACCTCAAAAAATGCTTCGCATTTTTTATTTGGCTACATCTTGAGCACGAACTTCACGAATAACCGTAACTTTAATTTGCCCGGGATAATTAAGTTCCTGTTCAATTTTTTTAGCTATATCATGTGCAACTATTTGCGCCTGTTGATCATCTATATTTTCGGGTTCAACCAAAACTCTTATTTCTCTTCCCGCCTGAATTGCATAAGCGGAAGCTACACCTTTAAAATTTTTGGCAAGGGTTTCCAATTGTTCAAGTCTTTTTAAATAGCTTTCAATTGTTTCTCTTCTTGCACCGGGTCTTGCAGCAGATATTGCATCGGCAGCAATCAATACAAATGCCTCTGCGCTTTTCGGTTCGGCAAAGCCCTCATGATGAGCTAAAATTGCATTTATCATTTTCGGAGATTCACCGAATTTTTTAGCCAAATCCGCCGATATTTGATGATGAGTTCCCTCAACTTCATGGTCAACGGCTTTTCCTATATCGTGCATTAAACCTGCTTTTTTACAGAAAGCAATATCCACACCGAGTTCTCCCGCTATTGCACCTGCAAGCCATGTAACTTCAAGTGTATGTTGCAATTGGTTCTGCCCGTAAGAAGTTCTGAAATGTAACCTTCCGAGTAATTTAATAATTTCAGGATGTAAATTCGGAACACCGGAATCAATAGCGGCCTGCATACCTATATTTTTTATTTCTTCATCCACTTCTTTTTGTATTTTTTGAACCACTTCTTCAATTCTTGCTGGGTGTATTCTTCCGTCAGCAATTAATTTTTCCAAAGATTTTTTTGCAATATATCTTCTAACGCCGTCAAAAGCCGATATCGTAATTGTTTCCGGTGTATCATCTATCAACAAATCAACACCCGTTGCCTGCTCAAATGCTCTGATATTTCTGCCTTCTCTTCCTATTATTCTTCCTTTTATTTCATCGTTTGGAATTTGAACGGTTGATGTTGTGGTATCAACGGTGTGGTCGGCTGCAACTTTTTGTATTGCTACAGAAAGGATTTCCTTTGCTTTTTTATTTGCATTTTCTCTTGTTTCCTGTTCTATTTTTTGAGAATAAACAATGGCATCTCTTTTTGCTTCATCAAGCATTTCTTTTATTAAAGTTTGTTTTGCTTCCTCTCTTGTAATACCTGAAATTTTTTCCAAAACTTTTTTCTGTTCGTTTTTTATGTTATCAATTTCAACAATTTTATCGCTAATACTTTTTTCTTTTAATTCCAAATCTTTCTCTTTTTGTTGAAATTCTTTATCTTTTCTATCCTGAGTTTCTACCCTTTTATCAAGAAATTCTTCTCTTTGTAAAAGTCTTTTTTCGGAATTTTGAATTTCAACTTTCTTTTCCTTCATTTCTTTATCAAATTCTTTTCTTTCGTTATCAATTTGTTCTCTTGCTTCAATCAACATCTGCTTTGTTTTTGCATCACCAAGCATTTTGGCTTCATTTATAATTCTGTTTGAAACCTGCTCCACGGATGAAGAATCGATTTTTGCATATACATATCTTATTACAAAACCTAAAACAAAACAAACACAAGCTACACCTATTAAAATCAATAAAAACTCGACTGTCATATTATCTCCTTTAAAAAAATCGCTTTGCGATTTTTTAGCTGATAAGCTGAGCAGCTGATAGTTTAACAAAAAAACGTTAAACTCCTCAGTTTTCAACTCTAAGCCAAATTTGTTTCGCAAATTTTAATTTGTTTTTCCGTTACCAACATACCTACCGGCAAATCATATTTTCCTTTCGGAAGTTCCGAAACCACCTGAACTTCATAAGCCAACCCGATTCTTTTTTTTATATCGGTTCCGTCAAGCCATCTGTCATAATAACCCTTTCCGTAACCTATTCTGTAACCTTTTTCATCAAAAACTATTCCCGGAACAAGTATCAAATCAACATCATTTTTATCTACTATCAAATTTTCATCAAATTCAGGTTGCCTTATACCATATACTTTAACATTACACTCTTCCAACGAATTTATTTTTATTGCTTGCATAATACCATCACCCGGTGTTAATATTATGGGAACGGCAACTTCTTTTCCGTCAAGCAAAAAATCTTTTATCATAATATCGGTTATAACTTCGGAACCGTAGGAAAGATATAACATTATCGTTTTAGCTTCGGCATATATTTTTAAACTTTTTATTTTTTCCAAAATACCGCTACTGTAAGAATTCCTTGCTTCAAATTCTATTTTATTTCTTATCATTAAATATTCGTATCTTATTTTACTTTTTTTCTGTTCAACCAAAATATTCATTACCTGTTCCCATAAATTAAAAAATAAAAAACCCCACACTTGCCGTGTCAGTTAAGCATTTAAAGCCCTTTATTTTCAGGTGAGAAATACGGTTTATGCACTTAAGCATAACTCACGTAAGCTTCTCTTAAAGAACTTCATCGGAATAAATACATTAACTTAAAACACCAACAATGCAGGGAAATATTATTGTTCAGGCAAAACCAAACTGTCAATAAAATTTATTAAACTTTCAACTTTTCTAATATTTTTATCTTGAAAATTTTCGTTATTTCCCTTCATTGCACACAACTCTTTAGCTATATAAAAAGTAGCAAAAACCTTTGCTATATTTGTATTTATTTTTCCGCCGTTTTGCGACTGTTCATACAAAATTTTATTATAAACTTCATTTACATAGTCAACAACCTGAGATGATAATAAAGAATCTTCATCATCTATATAGACGGTTGTTCCCATAATATTAAAATTATTACCCATACTATTGTAAAGAATTTATCCTTTTTAATAACTTTTCAATTCTAATTATAGCTTTTTTTTGTTTATCCTTCAATAACCGGTTTTCATTAAATCTTTTACTGTGAGTTTGCGCCTCACTTTTATAAAAAGAAACTTCAGCTTTTAAAGTTTCATTTTCTTGCATCAAATTTTTATAAAGCGAACCCATTTTTTGTAATTTTTTTGTTAATCGTTCAATAACTTCCGTTTCTTTTAAATCTAAATCAGACATAATTAAACCTTAAAAAATCACTTTGCGATTTTTACAACAAACTTCTCAGCCCTCAACCATCAACACTAAACTATCGTTACAATCTATACCCCTATAACCTTCTAATAACCCAATAATCTAAAAAACTTAGATTCCCACTCAACTGCCTCATACATTATTAGGATCTGCTATATATCCCTTTATTGCAGAAGCCGCTGCAACTGCAGGGCTTGCCAAAAAAAGTTCGGATTTGGTATTCCCCATTCTGCCCACAAAATTTCTGTTTGTTGTAGAAACACATTTTTCTCCGTTAGCAAGAATTCCCATATGTCCGCCCAAACACGGACCGCAAGTAGGTGCTGAAATTATTGCACCTGCTTCTATAAATATTTTCATTAAACCTTCTTTTAATGCATCGGCATAAACTTGCGGTGTTGCAGGTATAATAATTGTTCTGACATTACTGTTTACTTTTCTGCCCTTTAAAATTGAAGCAGCAACCCTTAAGTCCTCAATTCTTCCGTTTGTGCAAGAACCTATAACAACCTGATCTATGTAAGTTTTTTTCATAGTTTTTGCCGCTTTTGCATTAGACGGTAAAAACGGTAACGAAACTTGCGGATAAATTTTTGAACAATCTATTTCCATAACATTTGCATATTTTGCATCTTTATCACTTTCATAAATTTTAAATTTTCTTAAAGCTCTTTTTGAAACATAGTCCAAAGTAATTTTATCTACGGGGAAAATACCGGATTTTCCGCCCGCTTCAATAGCCATATTTGCCATTGTAAGCCGGTCTGCCATTTTTAAATTTTTTATTGTTTCACCCGTAAATTCCATTGTTTGATACAACGCACCGTCAACACCTATTTTACCGATTATGTAAAGTATCAAATCTTTACCGCTTACAAATTTATTTAATTTTCCTTTTAAAACAAATTTTACAGACTGAGGAACTTTTAACCACACTTTACCCGTTGCAAGTGAAGCACCGACATCGGTTGAACCGACACCGGTTGAAAATGCACCGAGTGCCCCGTAAGTGCATGTATGGGAATCGGCCCCGATAACAATATCGCCCGGAACAACTATTCCTTTTTCCGGAAGTAAAGCATGTTCTATACCTACATTACCGCCTTCATAGTAATGTTTAATTTTTTCTTTTTTGGCAAATTCTCTGACAAATTTAACATTTTCGGCAGATTTAATATCTTTGTTAGGTGTAAAATGGTCCATTACAAGGGCAATTTTATTTTTATCAAAAACTTTCTTTTTACCTGTTTTTAAATATTCTTTTATTGCCAAGGGTGCGGTAACATCGTTGGATAAAGAAATATCAATTTTCGGTTCTATAAATTCACCCGGGACCACAACTTTTTTACCGCAATGAGCTGCCAATATTTTTTCCGTTATTGTTTGACCCATTTTATTTTTTCCCTCCGATTTGCATAACAACAATTTTATTTATTGCATGAATATAAGCATTTATACTTGCTTCGACAATATCGGTAGACATTCCTTTGCCTATATAATTTGCACCGTCATATTTTACTTTAACATTTACTTCACCTTGTGCATCTTCACCGCTTGAAACAGCCCTTAAAGTATAGTCTTCCAAGCTGACGGTTATTCCCGTAATTTTATCAATTGCTTTATATGCGGCATCGACGGGACCCGACCCGCAAGCTGCTTCCTGTATAACTTCTTTTTTATTTTTAATTGTTTTTATAAGTCTTATGGTAGCCGTAGGAATTACACCTACACCGGAAGTAACATTTACATAATCTATGGTATAAACTTCCTTAACTCCGGAAACGGATTGTTCAACCAACGAATTTATATCATCATCGAACACACATTTTTTCTTATCCGCCAAAAGTTTAAACTTTGTAAATAACTGTTCCATTACTTCCGTTTGTAATTTATAACCTAAATCTTTTAACCTTTTAAAGAAAGCATGTCTGCCGGAATGTTTACCGAGTACCAATAAACTTTCTGGCACTCCCACATCCTGCGGAGACATAATTTCGTAAGTTCTTTTATCTTTTAACATTCCGTCTTGGTGAATACCT
>ONEP01000007.1 GCA_900316875.1 Candidatus Ruminimicrobium bovinum | reverse complement strand
GATAGAGGTGAGCAGTGCGGTAATAAATTACGGGAACTTAAAATTAACCGGAGACGGAGAAAATAATGTTTACACCGTAGGACAGGGAACAATAACGTTTACGGGACAAATAACAAATAATAATATGTTGGCACAAAGATATATAGTAAACGAAGGAACAATAACAACAAAGTTGGAACAGATATATGCAAGTGATAAAATATTAAATAACGGTAAAATAGTAATTTCCGAAACTTCTCAGTATCATAATAATGAAAATAATTTTGAAGGAACAGGAACATTGGAAATATCGACGTCTATATTGAATTCTGCAAATATTCAACAAAACTCGGTGTTGATATCGACTTCCGTTGAATTTTACACAAAATCCGATTTATTAGATGTTGCAAATTTAAATAATAACGGCTTTTTGATTTTTTCCGAAGATTCGAAAGTAAATAAAAGTACGATAACCGGTTCAGGATTTTTGTATATACTAAGTGATGTTGAAAGTACTGGCGGAATTGAACAATATGCGATTATAAACCGAAATAATTTTACTGTGGACGGAAACAAATTTAAAGCCAATATTGTCGTAAACAACGGACTTATAACTTTATCAAACGGAAATGTAAATTTTGAAAATACTTACCTGCAGGGTAACGGAAGAATTGCCGGAGATGTTGTAATAGGATCTTCTTCTACATTGGCTCCGGGAAATTCCATAGGTGCTTTTTATATAAGAGGGAATTTAACTTTCGATAATAATTCTGCTTATGAAGTTGAAGTTAATGAGGATGATAGCGATTATACAAGAGCTTACGGAAATATAACGATTAATTCCGGCAGTAAACTTGAAATGAACAATATATATGGAAAATTTTTTGAACATAAAACTTATGATATTCTTTTTACGACGAGTACTTTAAGCGGTGTTTTCGAAGAAGTAAATTTATCAGGTTACGATGTTGATGTTTCAACGGATTTAAAGGAAAGCAGAATAGCTTTTTCAACTCAAACAGTTGACGGAGCAATGCAGGTAACATTAAGCAGAAAACAAACGGAATATTCAACTTCATCCGAACTTTCGGATTTATCGGTTTCTCAAAAAGCGGTTGCTCAAGCAATTGATATGATATCTTTGAAAAGCAATAAAGGACAAACGGCAAAATTATTATCGGAACTTGAAAGTTATTATTACTACAATTCAACATATAACACGGATAAAATAAAAGATATATTTACAAGTTTATCAGGAACAATATATGCAAATAATGCAATAGCTCCTTTCTTAAATTCCGGTTATGAACATATTTATGATAAAATATATAAAACGCATGAAGTAAAAGATTATGTTGATGAATATTATGTTGAAGGTGAAGAATATTACGAAACAAAAAGAAATTTATGGGGACAATACTTTTACAATTATTATGATGTTGACGGAAACAGAGATTATCCAGGTTATACCGATAGTATTGACGGCTTTTATGCAGGTTATGATGTTTCGTCATCTAAGAATAAGTTACTTGGTATAGTTGCAGGGTATGCACACGGGAAACTAAAACAGAAATATGATCAAACGGAAACACAAAGTATTAATTTAGGTGCTTACGGTGCATATAATAAAAATAATATTCAATTGAAAAGTTTGTTAATGTTAGGGTATGATACATATAATACCGACAGACAAACAAAGGCAAAAGCCGAATATAACGGTTATAATATTGCTTTTGATGTACAAGGCAGTTATGATGTTGCAATAAAAGAAAATTTTATATTAAAACCTTTTGTCGGAATTTTAACCGATTTTATAACACAAGATTCTTTCAGTGAAACAAATGCGGAATCTTTAAATTTATCCGTAAAACAAAACAGTAATTTTTTGGCACAGGCAAGAATAGGTTTTGATGTTACAGGAAAGATAAAACTTTTAAAATGGTATGCAAAGTTTGCAATAAAACAATTTTTAACACAAAATTATTTTGATACAAAAATAAAAATTGAAGATACCGGAACAGAATTTACTTTGAAAGGAACCGAACTTGCAAATACAATTTTTAATATAGGATTTGGCGGTGAATACATATTGTCACAATATTGGACGGCTTTTGCCAATATACAGGCAGGTATCGGTACAGGTAAATCAAATAATTATTATGGAAATATCGGCGTAAAATATAAGTTTGGAACAATAAATAAAGAGGAAGATTACATTATACGTTAAAAACAGCTTTATGCTTTTTAGTCGTTTTTGTGTTTCCAGTAAAATCTAAACTGTAAGCTAAAAAATACCGGAGGTATTTTTTTAAAATGAACAAAGTAGTTTTAATAATAAGTATTTTGTTTTTTTGTTTTAATATTTTATATGCTTCAAATTATCAGGGATATAAAATATATTTGGAAGGTTTGTTAAGCGCAAAAAAGGGAGATGTTCAAAAAACAATTCAACTTTATGAAAAAACTTTATCTTATGATAAAGCTGCAATCCCGGCTTATGAAGATTTGGCATATATATATTTAAGAAAAGGTGACGGACAGAAGGCATTGGATATTGCAAAAAAAATGCAGGATATGGATGGTGAAAGCGTAAGAACAAATTTGTTTTTGGGAACATTTTATTTGAATGCAAACCAACTTGACCTTGCAACAAAAAGTTGGAAAAAAGTTTTGGAACTTGACCCTAAAAATGAAACGGCAACGGTTTATCTTGCCACCGTTTATTCTTCGGATAATAAATTAAAAGAATCTCTTGATTATTGGGAGCAATATTTGAAGCAACAGCCGGAATCTTCAGAAGGTTATTTTCAGTTGGGAGTTGTTCAGGAAAAATTGGGTTTAAATGAAGAAGCCATAAAATCTTATAACAAAGTAAATGAATTAAAACCGGATGCGAGAGAAGCTTATCTTTCACGTGCAAGAATTTATGAGAGTCAAAAAGATTTTAAATCCGCAATAAAAGAATATGAAAAATATATAGAAGTTTATCCCGATAATATCTCAATACTTATATATTTGGGAAAATGCTATTTTGAGGAAAAAAAATATAAGGAAGCGGAAGATGTTTTATTAAAGGCAAAAAAAATTGCACCGAATAATTTAACGGTGTATTATCTTTTGGGAATGAATTATGAAAAAAGAGGCAATGTAAATAAATCTATAGATTGTTACGAATTTATAACGAAAAATGAAAAATCACCTGCCGCTTTTGCAAGATTAGGTTATTATTATGCTTTGATTTTAAAGTTTGATATTGCACAACAAAAAATTCAACAGGCAATAGATTTGGAACCTTTAAATCCGGAATTTCATTATTTAGCAGGACTAAATTATATTGATAAAAAAGATTTTGTTTCCGCAAAAAAAGAACTGGAAGAAAGTTTGGTTTTAAAACCGGATTTTAACGATGCAAATTTTTATTTGGCTATGGTCAATGATAAACTTGATAATTTTGAAGAAACGGAAGAAATTTTATTGGAATTAATTGAAAAAAATCCGAAAAACGTAAAAGCCATGAATTATTTGGGCTATTGTTATGCCGATAGAAATATTAAATTGGATAAAGCCGAAAAACTTTTAAATGATGTTGTTTCGTTATATCCTAACGATCCTGCTTTTTTGGATTCTTTGGCATGGCTTTATTACAGAATAGGTAAATATCAACAGGCGGAAAAAAATATTTTTAAAGCTATTGTAACAGAACCGAGATTGTTAGATTCCACTTTATACGACCATTTCGGTGATATAAGTGTTGAATTAAATAAATTGCCTCAGGCATGGCTTGCATATTCGGTGGCAACCGATATGGGAAGCAAAACTTCAAAAGAAAAAATAAAATTAGTTTCCGATAAAATTACTTCGGAACAGCAAAATAAAGTTTTAAATGAAAGAGCATTACACAATTTTATAAGAATAGTTTCTTTTAATGCTTCTTATTCGGTTACGATAAAAACTTCAAAAATAAAAACAAAAATGTTCATGTCCCTGTTGTTTTCAAAAGGAATTGTTTTAAGGGCAAGTTTTCCGTCAAAATTAACAATGCCGGCATTTAATGTTTTTTTTACAAAGGATGATGTTGTTTTTGAACCGAAAACAGCTGAAAGTTTTTTAAATGACGATACTCGTCAAATGCTTGATTTTGTAAATTTTATAACATCAGGTAATATCATAACACTTTTACAGCAAGCTCAAATTTCACAAAAAGGTTCAAAAGTAACTTATAAAAAAGACGGTTATGTAATTGTAATAAATAAAAAAACGGGTGAAATAATAAAAGTAGAAAAAGAAGGGCTCTGTACGATAAAAATTTTATCTTATAAAAATTTGACATCAATGACAAAAATTCCGTCAAAGTTGATTTTTAAATCTTTAAAAGATAATTTTGAATGTGATTTAATTTTAAAAAAATTAGGATTTCCTACAAGTAATGATTTTGAAAATAACAGGATTATAACAGATGAAAATGCAGGTACAGGCACCGGCAAAAATTAATTTGTATTTGGAAATTATAGATAAAAGACCTGACGGATATCATAATTTGCAATCAATTATGCATACCGTAAGTTTATTTGATACATTATGTTTTGAAAATGATATATCAATAAAACTTACATGTTCCGATGAAAATTTGCCGGTTGATAAAACAAATTTGGTTTATAAAACGGTTGTAAAAATGCAACAGGCATTTTGTATTGATAAAGGAATAAAAATTCATTTAATAAAAAATATTCCTACCGGTGCGGGCTTGGGTGGCGGTTCTTCCGATGCCGCCGCTACGATAATTGCTTTAAACAAAATGTGGAATTTAAATAAAACAAAAAAAGAACTTGAAATTTTTGCTGCAACCATAGGTGCGGATGTTCCTTTTTTTTTAACCGGCGGAACGGCAATTGTTGAGGG
>ONEP01000129.1 GCA_900316875.1 Candidatus Ruminimicrobium bovinum | reverse complement strand
TGTATTATAAATTCCGTAAGCTTTAGCTCCATCATATTTTAAATTACCTTCTTTTACAATATAATCTCCGCTTTGCCAAAACTGCTCATCCCTTAATCTAGATTGTAATCTATTTTCCTTCCATTGACGCATTTTCTCTTTCTCTGATTTTATTTCTGCTTGTTTTTTTTGTTCATTAGCTATTTCCTGCGGTGTTTTAGTTTTTACCGGTGTTGATGAAAATAAACTTATTAATGCTGTTCCCAATATGGCGGAATCTAAATCCGATGAGTTTGATTTTGGAACATATACGGTAGAACTGCCGCCGCTTGAACTGCTTTGAGCAGGTGCATATTTGCACCATGCATAATGTCCGTCTCTCGGGAAAGAATTTATATGTTTTGCACCGCAATAATCACAAACAAGCCAATTTTCTTCTTTGTGATAAAATGCAAAAACATTTGCTGTTATTGAAAACACAAACATCAATGCAACAAACATTCTTACAATTTTAAAATTTAAAATTTTCATTTAACCCTCTTAACTTTATAAACTTCGTATATTATATTAAGTTTATAGGTTGTTTTACAATAACAAAATAAGTAAAATTATAATTATATTGTTTAACTTTCCGTTAATACATTTAATTACAAATTATTCAAAGAATATATATCCCAAGGGTTTATAAATTTTGCTGATTTTGTATCTTTCTTATTTCCATTAAGGCTTGTGCAATAACAATCTTTTATTTTATATTTTTCAGCAAAAAATTTAATTGATGAATTTGAAAAAGACGAACTGTCGGTTTTTGCTTCTAACGGAATTATTTTTTGTTTGTATTTTATTATAAAATCTATTTCCTGTTTATTTTGAGTTCTCCAAAAATGAATATTTTCTTTTTTATATTTTTTTAATAATTCGGAAAACACTGCCGTTTCAAAAATATTTCCCAATATTTCTTTAGGCAACATTTTCATCCATAACATATTAAGTATTCCCGTATCGTAAAAAAATATTTTCGGCATTTTAAAAAGCTCAGACCGAATATTATTATAATAAGGAGAAACTATTTTTATTATATAGGTGGACTCTAAAATAAAAAGATATTCTTCTACCGTTTGGCGGGCAAGTTTTGTTGTATTCGATAATTCCGTAGTATTCAATAAATTCCCGCTTTGTGAAGCCAAAACCTGAATTAATCTGTTAAACCTATCTATATATTTTACATTTGCCAAATCTCTTATATCTTTACTTATGTAAGTATCTATTATCTGCTGGATATAAGTTTCTTTCATTTCCGTCTCGTTTGTTAAAACTATCTTCGGATATCCTCCGCATATAACAAATTCTCTGTATAAATTTTCCAATCTTTTTATTAGAAGTTTATTTGTTATCTTTTCGGTTAAATCTATTTTTTCGTCTTTAAAAACCAAAAATTCTTCAAAATTTAACGGGAATATTTCAAAATCCACCGTTCTTCCAACCAAAGAATCTTTAAATTTTTTCTTTATATTGAAACTTGACGAACCGGACACTATAAGTTTTATATTTTTATAATGATCATAAGTAAGCTTTAATAACGATGACGGATTTGATAAATACTGAACTTCATCTATAAAAATACAACATTTGTCTTCTTTATTTTTTATTATTCCTTTCTGCCGTAAAAAAGATAAAATATCTTCTATACCGTTATTACATATTGATAAAAATCTTCCGTCTTCCAAATCAAAATAGTATTTGGCAATTTTTATATCATCATACAACATTTTCATTATGGTAGTTTTACCTACCTGTCTTGCCCCGTGTAACACTATTATATCGTTTGTTTTTATATATTTACTGATAGTTTTTACAATATTTCTTTTTATCATAACAGTATTATATATTAAATATTTTGCAAAGTCAACTTATAAAAATATTAGGTATTTTGCAACAAAAACATATAAAAATATACCAAAACACTTATCGGATTTTTATATATAAAGAAATTCGTTATTGTGAGCCAATGAAACTGATGCAGATGTTTTTTGGGTTAAAAATCGCATAGCGATTTTTACAACAAACTTTTCAACTTATCACCTTTTCAGCTATTCAGCTGCCGTTTTAAAAATTTCAATATTTTTTTCTACAAACTGCGGTTTTATTACCGCTTTTAATGCTTTTTGCCAACTTTCCTGTGAAATTTTTAAATGTTTTGATAATACTCCCAACATATATGTATTTAAAAATTTAGGATTTGTTATTTTTTCCTGCCCCTTAACAAAATCTTCAAACAAATCTATTCCGTCTTTTTTTAACATAAATTTCATTCTTTCATGTTCACCTTTTTCAAAAGAAAGTAAAAAGTCCGCTTTACCGCACTCTATTATCGGTGAAAAAACTTCTTTACCGAATCTTAAATGAGATTCTACCGAACCGCCTCTTTGTGCCATACCGTGCACTTCGGACTTTTTTACATGATGCCCGTCATACATCGCGGCAAGCCCTACAATTTCCGCGGCGGTTAAAATTCCCTGCCCGCCCGTTCCACAAAATAATATGTTTATTGTATCCATTGTATCTCCCGTTATTTAATAATATTTTCCAATTGCTTTTTTGTAGGCATTATTTTTTTCAATTTATATTCGGAAACACCTATAGGTTTATGTATATCACTTAAAGAATATTCTACAATGACATTATCTTTACTTCTGCATAATAACAAACCTATTGTCGGATTATCTCCTTGTTTCCTCAATTGTCTGTCAACCGCAGTAACATAAAAATTAAGCTGCCCTGCAAATTCCGGTTCAAATTCACAAGCTTTTAATTCAACAACAACATAACAGTGAAGTTCTATGTTATAAAATAATAAATCTATATAAAAATCTTTATTTGATACTGCTATATGGTATTGTCTTCCAATAAAAGAAAAACCTGTGCCAAGTTCTAACAATAACTTAGTTATATTTTTTACAAGTCGGTCTTCTAAATTTTTTTCTTTTTTTTCTTCCTGAATATTTAAAAAATCAAAAATATAAGGATCTTTAAAAGTTTGTTGCACTAAATCGGAATTTGTATCGGGCAGAACTTTTTTAAAATTAGTTATTGATTTTCCTTGCCTTTCATATAAATCACTTTCTATATGGTGAACCAATACGGCTCTGCTCCAACCGAATTGAATTGCTTTTTTAAGATAAAATTCCGTTTCTTTTATATCTTTTATTTTGTTTAAAATTACTAAATTATGTCCCCAAGGCAATTCTGCAACAAGCTGTTGCAGAATTTGTTTAGTGCTATAAGTTTCATAGAACATTTTCATATTCCATAAATTTCTCGGAGAAAAACCTTTTGCATTAGGAAACTCAAATCTTAAATCTTTACTTAATTTCTCTACAACGGATTTTCCATAATTTTGTATTATCTGTTCTTCTGCTATTCGCTTACCGATATTCCAATACAACAAAATTAAATTTTTATTTACCGTTCTGACAATATTTACTTTTGCAGTTTTTATATCTGCTATTATATTATGCAAAAAGTCATTATAATTTTGTTTTTTAATTTTTTTCATTTTGCACCTTAAAAAATCGCTTTGCGATTTTCAGCTGAGAAGCTAATTTTCTGCTTTTTCCAAAGCAGAAAATTTACATTGTTGTACACAAACATTGCAGCCCGCACATAAGTTTTCGTTCAATTTTATGTTTCCGTTCTCATCCTTAAATATTGCAGGGCAATCCACACTTACACACATATAACATTTTTTGCATTTGTCCGCATAAAATTTCGGTGCAGGTTTTTTGCTCCTGTCTATCATCTTGCAAAGACCGATTCTTACTATTAACACAGAAAGTTCATCTTTTGCGGTATATTCTTTTATTTTAGATTCTATCACGGCAGAACTGTCTCCGATAACTTCAACATTATCTGCTCCGCATGCTTTACATAAAGTAACTAAATCAAGTTTCTTTGTTTGTTCTCCTTTAGCTGTAACTCCCGTTGCAGGGTTAGGTTGTGCACCCGTCATTGCAGTCGTTCCGTTATCAAGGATAATTATTACACCTTTAGTTTTATTGTATGCACAATTAACAAGCCCTTCTATACCTGAATGACAGAATGTTGAATCACCTATTACGGCAACAGCTTTATCTTTACCTAAAATTTTGGTTAAACTGCTCATTATCGTTACACTTGAACCCATACAAACGGTGGTGTGAAGTGCAGATAACGGCGGTGTTGCACCGAGTGTGTAACAACCGATATCACCGGCGACAACAACTTTGGTTTTTCTTAAAGCAACAAATGTTGCTCTGTGAGGACACCCCGGACACAAAACAGGTTTTCTTCCCGCCTGCGGATATGTGGTTTTAGGTTTACCTTCAACAATATCTCTAACGGATTCCGGATTAAGTTCCCCTACTCTGTATGTATAATGTTTTCCCTGACACTTTATTCCCATCTGTAAAAGATGTTCTTCTATAAAAGGTTCGCTCTCTTCAACAACAGCAATTTTTTCCACTTGAGATGCAAACTCTTTTATTTTTTTGTCGGGGAAAGGAAACGGCATGGAAAGTTTTAATACGGAAGCATTGGGATATACTTCTTTAACATACAT
>ONEP01000056.1 GCA_900316875.1 Candidatus Ruminimicrobium bovinum | reverse complement strand
TAAAAATTCTCTTTTTCGCACTCAGTGTCGCCATTCGTTTGAAATTTTTAAAGCCGTGCGACAACTTGAATTTTCCTAACATCTAAATGAAGACGGAAAATTCTTCAAACAGTGTCGCACTAAAAAACTAATAGAATTTATAGTTTTTTACTCTAAAAATTTCTGCACTCATAAGCGGCGACAAGTCGTGCTTCAAAAGAAATTTTTAAAGAGTCATCATTACATCTTTACATCCATACATCAATACCTCAAAAAAATCCACAGGATTTTTTTTATGCATCAAATAAAAATATTCGATACAACTTTAAGGGATGGAAGTCAGGGAGCAGGTGTTTCTTTTTCGGCTGAAGATAAACTGAAAATAGCATCTGCTCTTGATAATTTCGGTATATCTTATATTGAGGGCGGTTGGCCCGGTTCAAACCCGAAAGATGAAGAATTTTTTAAATTAATAAAAATAAAAAAAATTAAATTAAAAAATTCAAAACTTGTTGCTTTTACTTCAACAAGAAAACCTAAAACAAATATCAAAAATGACAATAATATAAAGAAAGTAATTGAATCCGGTGTTAATGTTGTAACCGTTTTCGGTAAATCTTGGGATATGCATGTAAAATATGCATTAAAAACAACAAAACAGGAAAATCTTAAAATGATTTTTGATACGATAAAATTTTTTAAATCAAATAATTTTGAAGTTATTTATGACGCCGAACATTATTTTGACGGATATATACATAATAAAAAATATGCTTTTGAAACAATAAGTAAAGCAATTCAGGCAGGGGCGGATTATGTTTGTTTATGTGAGACAAACGGCGGTGTATTACCCGAATATATTGAAAAAACAGTTAAAGAAACGATAAAAGAATTTCCTGATGTTAAATTCGGTATTCATGCACATAACGATTGTGAATGTGCGGTTGCAAATTCAATAATTGCCGTCCGTGCCGGATGTTCAATGGTACAGGGAACGGTAAACGGTATAGGTGAAAGATGCGGTAATGCAAATTTGTGTTCAATAATACCGTCTTTACAATTAAAAGGAAAATACCATTGTGTTCCGGTGAAAAATTTAAAAAATATTACCGAACTTTCAAGATATGTTGATGAAATAGCAAATTTGGTTCCTGTTCCGTCTATGGCTTATGTCGGGAGTGCGGCTTTTGCCCATAAAGCTGGTGTTCATGTTTCCGCCGTTGAAAAAAAATCACAAACTTACGAACATATAAACCCCAAACATGTAGGTAACAAAAGAAGAATTTTGGTTAGTGATTTATCCGGGAAAAGCAATATTATTTCAAAAGCCGATGAACTTGCCATTGATTTGGAAAAACAATCCGGTAATTTTAAAGGAATTATAGATGTTGTAAAAAACAAAGAAAATGCCGGTTATCAATACGAAAATGCCGACGGTTCTTTGTTTATTCTTACCAAAAAAGTAGAAAATAAATATAAAAATTTTTTTACATTAAAAAGTTATAGAGTAAGTGTGGAAAAAAATAAAGACGGTTCAATTGTTTCGGAAGCAACGGTTAAGTTGGATGTAAACGGCAAAGAGGAACATACCGTTGCAGAAGGGGAAGGACCCGTAAATGCTTTGGATAAATGTTTAAGAAAAGCTTTAATAAAATTTTATCCGGAAATAAAAAACGTTTTACTTACCGATTTTAAAGTCAGGGTTATAAATTCCGATGCAAATACCGCAGCAAAAGTCAGGGTGTTAATAGAAACTAAAGATAAAAAACAAAGTTGGGGAACAATAGGTGTAAGTGAAAATATTATAGATGCCTGCTGGCAAGCCCTTTCCGACAGTGTAGAATATAAACTTTTAAAAAAATAATAATTTACAATCAATTCAAAAAAATTGCTTTGATTTTCTTAAAGATGTATAATAAGTCCCAAAATTTTTATTTTTTTAGGAAGAACGGTATGAAAAGAGAAGATGTAAGAAATGTAGCAATAATAGCACATGTTGACCACGGTAAAACAACAATAGTTGATTCGATGTTAAAAGTTGCCGGTCAATGGAATGTTAAACAGGATCAGGCACAGGATATGGTGCTTGACAGCGATCCTATTGAAAGGGAAAGAGGAATAACAATTCTTGCAAAATGTACATCGATAAATTATAACAACTGTACAATAAATATTGTAGATACTCCCGGACATGCCGATTTCGGCAGTGAAGTGGAAAGAGTATTGAAAATGGTTGACGGTGCAATTTTGATGGTAGATGCTGCCGAAGGACCCATGCCGCAGACAAGGTTTGTTTTAAGAAAGGCCTTATCTTTGGGTTTAAATCCTATAGTTGTTATAAATAAAATGGATAAACCGCAGGCAAATCCGAATAAAGCAATAGATGATATTTTTGACCTTTTTATAAAATTGGGAGCAACTGATAAACAGTTGGATTTCCCGATATTTTATGCTTCCGGAAGAGAAGGTTGGGCAAGCACAAAAATAGATAAAAAAGGAACTGATGTTGCACCGCTTCTTGACGGTATATTGAAATATGTTCCCGCACCTGAAGCCGATAAAGATAAACCTTTACAAATGCAAATTACAATGATAGATTACAATAAT
>ONEP01000066.1 GCA_900316875.1 Candidatus Ruminimicrobium bovinum | reverse complement strand
TTGCCTGTATTTTATCAATGGGAAAACAGTAATTATGGTATTAGAAAATTTAAGTTGGAAGTAATTGAAAGCAGTATTAAAGAACAGTGTAAGAAATGTTTTTTCAACTTAAATAGGTTTCATTGTCCTGCAGTGCCATGCGGTGCAGTTGCAAGAAAAGACGGTAAGTATGTTTATTTCAAGGAGATGAAATAATGCAATATTTATATATCTGTATTTTAATGATAAACAAATAGGAGGTACTTTATTATGAATAAAAGTGAATTAATAAAAAATTTAAAATCGTCACCAATTTATAATATGTCGCAAGATTCTTTAGAAAATTTTCATACTTCTTTTTTATGTTGGTTAGGAAATACTTATCCTGAAAAATTTATAAAACTATTTAATGATAAAAGATTTGATAAAACTAAAGAGTATAATTGTAAAAAACAAGTAATACACACAAATTCAAACAAAAATGAAGGTAATAAAAATATAAGAACGGATTTAGAGTTTCAATTTAATGATAATGAACTGATTATTATAGAAAACAAAATGAAATCTTATCCGGATTATAATCAGTTAGAAAAATATTATGATATTATCTGTAAAGAAAAAAAAGAAACAACTTTTATTTTATTATCTTTGGTTGATAAAATAAATTTACCAAAGCAGTGGATTTGCATAAGTTATTCTGACTTAGCTAAAAAAATGAATAAAATATTTTGTGAAAATGTTGAATATAAAAAAGATTATCAAGATTATCATAAATGTTTAATGCAAGATTATATTAATGTTATAAATTTACTTTCTAAAAGTTTTCCTGAAAAAAACAATGAAATATATGATTTGGATGAACAAAAAAAACAAATTATAGATGATTTACAAGATATTTATATTAAATACAGGACATCCGAATTAGCAAATTATATTAATAAAGAAATAAGAAAAAAATGCAATTGGGAAATCAAAGAAAGTTTTAGTGCCAAAAGTAAAGAGGGAGTTGTTGATGTAATACGAAAATTAGATGAAAATAACAGATTTCATATACAAATACAAGGTAAACAATATAGTTATGGCTTTGTATATTTAGAAGGAAAATCTACCCCAGATGATATATGGAAAGAAAGAATAAAGATTGCAAATAAATTAAAAGACCAGGGTTATTGGTTTGTTGATATAAAAGATCCTAAAAGAAAAACAAAATGTGAAAATTTTTATAGTTATAAACCGGATTTCATATATAGACAATCTAATAAAGGAATCGATGAAAAAACAACTTACAAAGAAATAACAAACAGAATCAAAAAAGATATTGAAAAATTTGAACAAAATTTAGTTGAAATACAAAATTGTATATATGAATTTGTTAAATATTAAACTGTAAATTTAGTATTGTTTTAAAATTTCTCTAACGGTTGTATCGAGTGTTTGCGGTTCTGTTACTTTAACATAAGGTAACCAGTGGAATATTGTCGGTAAAATTTCTTCTTTTTTTGCTATTTTACATTCCAATATTAAAGAACCGTCTTTATTTTCTTTTATTATTTTCTGCAAAGGAAAATATTGTTTTGCTTTAAAATATTTTGCTGCTTTTTTTGCAACGGAAAGTGTTACTTTTGTTTTTCGGTCTATTTCAAAATAAATATTTACACTTTCTTTTAGAATTTTTGTTATATCTTTTGTATGTTCAAAATTTTCACCCATAGGTATAATCTTTTTTATGTTAGCAATATTATATTTTAACACTTTGTTTTTATGCCCTATTAAACATATTAAATACCAAAAACCTTCGAAGTAAGCGATTTTTATAGGTTTTAAATTTTTTATTTGTTTATTATATACGGATTCAATTGTTAAATATTCATTTTCTTTTATTGCTTTTTCTATAGTTCTCGTTTTGTCGTTCATTTCATATTTAGGTCCGGTTTGAAATTTTACAAAAAATGGACTATCTGCATTTTCAGACAATATCCTTTTTCTAAACATATCAAAACTTTTATCTAACTTTTTATTCTTTAAAGAATCTACAAAAGAATTTAACAATACCAAAAGTCCGGCTTCCGTATCGGACAATTGCATTTTTTTCAAAGAAAATTCTTCAGCAAAAGCATAAGCACCCTTTTGCGGATTATACAAAGGAAATTCAGCATTTTCTATTTCTTTAATGTATCTTTGAATTGATTTTGTTGATACATTTAATTCGTCGGCAAGCCCTTTTGTTGTTACAGCACCGGAATCCAATTTATTCAAAATGAATATTATTGCAGACATTTTATTCATAAAATTCCACCTGTAATAAATTTTCCATATTTTAGCAAAAGGACAGGGTGTTGTCCACTTAGTATGGTATTAATATAGATGTATGGATGTATAGAGGTATGGAAACGACGAAAGGCAGAAGATAGAAAACAATAAAAAACTTTAATAGGAGAAAGAAAGTATGAAAGAAATGCAAGAAATAGTAAAAGAATTAAAAAATGCAAAAATTGTAAGCATCATAGGTAAAGTCGGCACAGGAAAAACAACATTAGCAACAAATATTATAAAAGAATTTATAACAGATACCAAAGTTAAAAGAAATGTTGCAATATATTCTTTGGAAACAACAAGTGTTGTTTTGCTGTCTTTAATTACACAAATGAAAGGCAAAAAATTGAATGTTTTTATAAATAAAACAGATTTCGATACAAACAAAGAAATAGACGAAGAAACAAGTAAAGGATTTTTTTATATATATGATGGTGAAAGCGTAAAAACAGGAAAAATAAAACAACAAATAGATTCTCTTATTGAAGAATTAAAAAAGAGAAAACAAAAATTGGATTTAATATTAATAGATTATTTACAACTTACATATCCTTCAACAGATAATCTTTATATTGATACAAAAGATAAAAAAGGGCAAGAGCTAAAAGAAAATTATGATGTTTTAATAAAACAGTTTGCTGATACAAATCTTAACGAAATTATGGAAACGAATATAAAACAATTAAAAGAAATTGCAAAAAATTATAATATTCCGATAATACTTGTAACAATGTTAAGTGATAATAAAGAACAAGAAACAGAACAAAAGAAAGTAATTAAAGAAATTTGCGATATTGTTATTGAAATAGAAAAACAAGAAGATAATTCTCAAATTAAAATAACTGATTCAAAAAATAATACAAAAATAATTAATTGTAAATTTGATAATACTTCATGTGAATTTATTGAGATAAAATGACAATAATATATTTTTCATCATTATTAAAACAAAAAAGATATTTACCTTTCTATAATAGGTTAGTAAAACTATTTAAAGATAATAATTTAAGTTGTGAATTTGTTGAAGAAACGAAAGATATTTGGATGCGGGATTTTATGCCTATAAAATCTATGGATGGCAAATATATTCAGTTTGATTATCATCCTATATATTTAAAAAAATATCCTAAATATATAACAGACGGTAGTTTAATTGCAAAATAATTAGGAATAGAAACAATAAAAACGGATATAAAACTTGATGGCGGAAATTTCGTTTGTTATAACGGAAAAGCAATAATAACCTCAAGAATATTTAAAGAAAACCCGCAATACAAAAAACAAATTCTTATAGATAAAATAAAATATTTACTTAAACTTAACAAAATAATAATAATTGAAGAAGAATATGATACTTACGGGCATAGTGACGGTATGGTTAGGTTTGTT
>ONEP01000076.1 GCA_900316875.1 Candidatus Ruminimicrobium bovinum | reverse complement strand
CATGCCATATGTTATATTTTTTATTTGCATTGCAACACCTTTTTTTAACTTCTTAAATGTCGCATATGTGTTTTAACTTTTCCAAAAATTTTACAAAATTTAAATGTTTTATAAACCAATAATACCGTAATTTCGTAATTTGATAAAACACAAAATGTTTTTTCTTTGCATTTTAAGATTATATTTTTATAGAATATATATATTCATGGTAACTTTAAAGAATTTAATAAAAGTATTATTCAGCCGTTCATATATTTATTTTTATATATCTCAGTTTTTAGGAACATTTAACGATAATTTTTTTAGAATTGCATTAATAATTTTTTTGATATTTACACCGTTATCGTTATCTCTTAATACAAGATATATAATAGCTTCTTTTTTAATTGCTTTATTTATGTTGCCTTCCTTATTATTTTCTGCAGTTGCCGGTGAAATTGCCGACAAATATGAAAAAGATTACCTTATAAGAAGAATAAAGTTTTTGCAGTTAATTGTGGCACTTATTGCCGTTATAGGATTTACTGTAAGTAATATTTGGATTTTACTTATATGTATTTTTTTGATGGGAACATTATCGGCATTACTTGGACCGATTAAATTCAGTATTTTACCGGAAATATTGGAAAAGGATAAATTGATAGCAGGAAACAGTCTTATTCAAATAGGAACTTATGCCGCAATGTTTTTGGGAATATTATTCGGTTCTTTTACTTATTTTGTCGATACAAAAATTCTTTTTATCGTATTTATTTCCGTTGCTGCAACAGGTTTTTTAGCTTCATTATTTATTCCTAAATTAAAAGAGTCAAAACAAACATTTCAAATTTCTTTAAATTTTATTAAAACAACTTTTAACAATATAAAATATTTTAAATATTCCCATGATATTTATTTATGTATCTTGGGTATATCTTGGTTTTGGTTTATAGCGGTTGTTTTAGTTTCGCAAATACCTAATTTTGCACTTGTAGTTTTACAAAATCAACGAAGTTCATATATGTTTTTAATAATACTGTTTGCATGCGGAATTTGTTTAGGTTCATTGTTATCATATTTTTTATTGAAAAAAGAAATTTCACTGAAACATATTCCGATTTCCGTTTTGTTAATGACTATTTTTATGTTGGATTTATCTTTTGTTGCAAAAGATTTGGATTTGTTACTTTTGACGGATGTTTCCATCAGAAAATTTATCTTTACTTTTCCCGGAATAAGAGTAATAATTGATTTACTTGCATTTTCGGTTTTTGCCGGACTTTATATAGTTCCGATTATGACATTGTTACAGGTTTTGGCAAGCAGAAAAATAAGGGCAAGAGTAATTGCCGCAAACAATATAGTAAATATTTTGTTTATGATTGCAGGTTCGGCGGTATGTTTGATATTTATAAAAATAAATTTGGCTGTCCCCGTTATTTTAACAATAATTGCATTATTTAATTTTGTAGCGGCTGTTTATATATGCAGTTTGTTGCCGGCGCATTTATTAAGATTAATTATAGGCAGAGTATTAAACATTTTTTATTCAATAGAAGTTGTGGGAAAACAGCATTTTGATAATTGTAAAGCCGGAACTTTAATAATTGCAAACCATACATCTTTTTTGGACGGAATAATTTTATCGGTTGTATTCGGGGAAAAAGTATCTTTTGCAATAAACAGTGATGTTACTAAAAAATGGTGGGTTCAACCTTTTTTAAAAACAATAAAATATTTCCCTATGGACAATTCAAATGTAATGGTTGTTAAATCAATAGTAGATGAATTGAAAAAAGGCGGAATTGTTGCAATTTTTCCGGAGGGAAGAATTACAACTACCGGCGGGCTTATGAAAGTTTATCCAGGTCCTGCCGTTGTTGCCGATAAAAGTAATGCCGATATTTTACCTATATGCATAGAAGGTATTCAGTATTCGGATTTTTCTTATTTCGGAACAAAAACGAAAAGTAAAAGACAAAGAAAAATCAAACTTACCGTCCTTCCCGCAAGGAAATTGGATGTTGCAAAATCGGCATCCGAAAACAGAAGAAGAAATATTGCAATGACAAAACTTTATGATATTATGTGCGAAATGAAATTTGCAAGTAATTTTTCAAATAAAACGCTTTTTTGTTCTTTGATACAGAATATTTCACTGGTAGGCAGAAGTAAAGAAATTTTAGATGATATAAAAAGACAGTCGGTATCAATGGGCGGTTTATTATGCGATGTTTTTTCTTTTGCAAATAAAATAAAAAAACAAACATCCGCCGGAGAATATATCGGTGTTATGTTGGCAAATACAAAAACCACAGTAGAAATATTTTTTGCTTTATCGTCAACAGGCAGAATTCCCGCAATGATAAATTATACCGATAATACGGAAAATATTTTAAATTGTATTGAAAACGCCGGAATAAAAACGGTATATACTTCAAAAGATTTTATAAGAGAATTTAAGCCCAATAATATAATAGAAAAACTGATAGAACGTAATATAAAGATTATTTATGAGGAAGATTTAAAAGAAAGTATAAATGTTTTCAATAAGATATTTTCATGGTTAATGTCTTATTTTCCGAATTATTATTATAAGCAAATATGTCCTGATTTTAATAACGAAAGCCCTGCCGTTATTATGTTTACGGGCTCTTCCGGAGGAAAATCAAAAACCGTAGTTTTGACACATAAGAATATTCAAGCTTCCGTTGCACAAATTTCAAGCGTTATGGATTTCGGTATAGCCGACAGGTTTTTTAATTCAATGCCGATATTTTCATCTTTGGGTTTTATTGCCGGTATTTTATTACCGTTACTCAGAGGAATAAAGGTTTTTGTTTATCATTCACCGCTGCATTACAAAATGGTTTCGGAACTTGTTTATGATACAAGTTCAACGGTTCTTTTAGGAACGGATACTTTTCTTAGCGGTTATGCACAAAATGCACATCCTTACGATTTCTATTCCATAAGATATGTAATTTCCGGAATCGAAAAACTTAAAGAAGAAACAATTAAAATGTGGGAGGAAAATTTCGGTAAAAGAATTTTTGAAGCTTACGGGACAACCGAAACATCTTCTACAATATCAATAAATACTCCTATGTATTTTAAACAATACAGTGTCGGCAGAATGTTGCCGGCGATGGAATGTAAACTTGAATCAACAACGGCCTTTGTAGGTGCAAGCCATTTGCTTGTAAAAGGACCGAATGTTGCCGATTATTATATTGAAAATAAACAATTGATATCAAAAAAGAATGATGATAATTGGTTTGATACGGGCGATATTGTTGAAATAGATAAAGATAAATTTATATTTATGAAAGGTAAGTCAAAAAGATTTGTAAAAGTTGACGGCGAACCTGTTTCGTTAACTGAATTGGAAGTTATGATATCGAACATTTGGAAGGATTCCAAACATGCGATGATAAGAATTTTACGTAACAGAAAAAAAGAAATAATACTTTTTACAACATATAAGGACGCAACAAAACAGGATTTGGAAAAAATAGCCGGTGAGCAACAAATGGAAAATTTTGTTATTCCGGATGAAATTGTAATTACGGAAAATATTCCAATTACGGGAACCGGAACGGTTGATTATTTAAAATTACAGGAAATGTTTAAAGAAACAAATGGATAAATTATTGAAGATAATACTTAATAAAAAATTTGTTACATTTATTTTAAAATATTTTTTTAAAGTAAAAATTAACGGTTTGGAGAATATAAAAAATTTACAGGGAAAAGTATTATTTGTTGCAAATCATAATTCTTTTTTGGATGTCGTTTTGATATGGGCTTTTATTCCGGAAGATTTATGTTTTACGATAAATCCGATAATTGCGAAAAAATGGTATGTTAAACCTTTTTTAAACGTTGTAAAATTTTTTCAAATAGAGCCGAACAGTCCCATGGCATTAAAAACAATCATAAGTGAAGTAGAAAAAGGAAGCAAAGTTGTTATTTATCCCGAGGGAAGAATTTCAACTACTGGAAGTATGATGAAAATATATCCCGGTCCTGCAATGATTGCCGATAAAACCGATGCAAGCATAGTTCCCATATATATAGACGGAACACAATATAAAATACTTTCTCCTTTCGGAAAACAATTTAAAGTAAAACCGAAAAAACAGGTAAGCGTAAATATTTTTAAACCGACAAAATTAAAAGTTGATTCTTCTCTGAAAGGAGAAGAAAGAAAAAAAGAAATTACAAAACAGCTTTTTGATATTATGACGGATGCAAAATATTATTCGGCAAGGTCTGATAAAACTTTATTTGAATCGTTGATTGAAGCAAAGGATTTTGCCGGAAGAAGAAAAAAAATTATAGAAGATATTGCAAGAAAACCTATAAATTACGGTCAGTTATTGACCGGAGCTTTTGTTTTGGGAAAACAATTTGCAAAGCACAGTAAACAAAAAGAGTTTGCAGGTGTACTTCTTCCGAATGCGGTTGCTGCCGTTGTTGCCGTTTACGGAATGTTTGCATACAATATTGTTCCGTGTATGTTAAATTTTTCTACAGGTATAAAAAATATGATTTCATGTTGTAAAACGGCTGCAATAAAAACAGTATATACATCAAAACAATTTGTTATAAAAGGCGGTTTTGAAGAACTTATAGCAACTTTGGAAAAAGAAAATATTGAAATAATTTATCTTGAAAATTTAAAAAAAGAAATAACTTTAAAAGAAAAATTAATCGGAGTTTTAGCATCGTTTTTCCCAAGGTATTACTACAATAAAATTAAAGGTAATGTTTCTCATAAAGATCCTGCGGTTGTTCTTTTTACAAGCGGTTCCGAAGGTGTTCCCAAAGGAGTTGCTTTAAGCCATGAAAATATTCAAGCCAATATGAACCAAATAAATTCCATTTTGTTTTTTGATATTTTGGACAGTTTTTTTATGGCGCTTCCGATATTTCATTCTTTCGGCTTTACATGCGGAATGATTTTGCCTGTTTCAAGAGGAGTGAAAATTTTTTACTATCCTACACCGCTTCATTATAAAATTATACCGGAACTTATTTATGATACGAATTCCACAGTTACCTTTACGACACCTACTTTTTTTGCCGGTTACGGTAAAAATGCACATGCTTATGATTTTTACTCGATAAGGGTTGCTGTTGTCGGTGCGGAAAGAGTGAAAGAAGAAACTTTTAAAACTTTATTTACAAATTTCGGTATAAATCTTTTGGAAGGTTACGGAGCAACCGAAACGGCCCCTGTTCTTTCGGTAAATACGACTATGTATCATAAGAAAGGTTCTGTCGGTAGAATTTTTCCGGGGATAGAAGTTAAACTTGAAGAAGTCCCGGGAATTAAAGACGGCAAAAAATTAGTTGTAAAAGGTAAAAATGTTATGCTCGGTTACATTAAAAGCGATAAGCCCGGTGTTATACAACCGTTAAAAGACGGATGGTACGATACGGGTGATATTGTGGATTTTGATAAAGACAGGTTTATTACAATAAAAGGCAGGGCAAAAAGGTTTGCAAAAATAGCAGGCGAGATGGTTTCGCTTACTGCCGTTGAAGAAACACTTTCATCGATTTGGGCGGATTTTCAATATGCTGTTGTTGCAATTGCCGATGAAAAAAAAGGTGAACAGCTTATTCTTTTTACAACAAGGCCAAATACTACCGCAAGCGAAATAAGTACAAATTTTAAAAAGCTCGGTTTTAGCGATTTGTTTGTCCCTCGAAAAATAAAAATACTTGATGAAATGCTTTTGATGGGTAACGGAAAAACAGATTATGTTTCTTTAAAAGATATTGCTGAAAAAGATTTTGCATAATTAAAATTGTTTTATAAATTTTACTTGACAAAAAAATTTTTTTTTATTACAATTTACCCATTAGTTCTTTAGCAGTTTTAATTTTGCGGTGCATAAAGTCAAAGACAGTAAGATGTTAAAAACATTAAAATAGAATTTTATTCTAATCTTACCGAGACGAAGAAAATATGTTTTTTATGTATTTAAACTTCTCTCTTTGAGAAGTTTTTTTTATTTTTAATTTAAAAAGTGAAGATATACTTAGGAGTAAAAAGATGCCAAATTTAAAAAATCAACAAGAGGTTAAAAATCTCGCTGAAAAGTTTAAAGCAATGAAAGGTATGATAATGACCCAATATCAGGGGCTTTCCGTTGCTCAAATTTCGGATTTAAGAAATCAGTTAAGAAAATGCGGATGTGAGTATGTTGTTGTAAAAAATACTTTGGGAAAAATCGCTTTAAAAGAAATCGGGTTGGAATCGGTTAATGAATATTTTGAAGGTCCCACTGCCGTAGTTGTTGAATCCGATGATCCTGTTTCTCCTGCAAAAATAGTTTCCGAATTTGCAAAAAAGTGTGATAAATTGGTTATAAAAGCCGGTTTATTGGACGGCAAAGTATTAGCAAAAAATGAAATAAGTTCATTAGCAGCTTTACCTACAAAAGAAGTTCTCATCGGCAAAATGCTTGGCAGCATGAATGCACCTATTTCTAATTTTGTCGGCGTATTAAGTGCCGTTACAAGAAATTTTGTATGTGTTTTAAATGCAATTAAAGAACAAAAAGAGAAAGCAGCTTAATATACATTTGTAAAATGCAGGATGTATAATTTTAATGATTTAAAAGAAGTAAAAAATAAAATTAAAGTAAATTTGAACGGGGGAGTTAGTAAAATGGCATTAACAAAAGATCAATTAATTGAAGAAATTTCTTCAATGTCGGTATTAGAAATGGCAGAATTGGTAAAAGCTTTGGAAGAAAAATTCGGAGTTTCAGCAGCAGCTCCGGTAGCGGTAGCAGCAGCTCCTGCAGCAGCAGCCGGCGGTGCAGCAGCAGAAGAAAAAACCGAATTTACGGTTGTTTTGGCAAATGCAGGTGCAAGCAAAATAGGTGTGATTAAAGTTGTTAGAGAAATAACAGGTTTGGGCTTGAAAGAAGCTAAAGACTTAGTTGACGGTGCACCTAAAACAGTTAAAGAAAATGTTTCAAAAGCAGATGCTGAAGAAATGAAGAAAAAACTTACAGAAGCCGGTGCAACAGTTGAACTTAAGTAATTAAGTTTCTGACAAACAATGGCTTTAAGCAGAAAAAGTAATTTTAAAATAAATAAGTGCTAATAAAGATGATATTAAGTATGAATTTATACTTAATATTGTCTTTGTTATTACAAAAAAATAAATAAAGATAGGTCTATTCATGAAAAGAGTAAACTTTGGTAAAATAGTTTCACATATTGATCCGCCTTTATTACTTAGTATGCAGAAAGATTCTTTTGCAGATTTTTTGCAAATGAATGTTGAGCCGGCTAAGAGAAAACTTCAAGGTTTGGAAGGTGCTTTTAAAGATGTATTTCCGTTGACGAATTCCGACGGAAGTTTAATAATGGATTATATTTCCTATTCTTTCGGTGAACCGAAATATTCGGTTGAAGAATCCATTGCCAGAGATGAAACCTATGCGGCTCCGTTAAAAGTTCAATTAAGGTTATCTCATAAAAAAGATGACGGTAAAATAAAACAAATTTCCGAGCAGGAAGTTTATTTCGGTGAAATTCCTTTAATGACGGATACGGCAACATTTGTTATAAACGGTGCCGAGAGAGTTGTCGTCAGTCAAATTCACCGTTCTCCCGGTGTTATATTTGAAGAAGATGAAGAAAAGAAAGTTACCGTTTTCGGTAAACCTTTATACTTTGCAAGGATAATTCCTTACAGAGGTGCTTGGATTGAATTTGAATTCGATCAAAACGGTCTCCTTTATGTCAGAATCGACAGAAAAAGAAAAATTTTAGCCACTACTTTACTTAGAGCTATCGGTTTTGAAAGTGATATTGAAATATTAAACTTATTTAGAGATACGAAGACGGTTTCTTTGGATATGGCACCGTCTGCATTGGCAAACGAATGTCTTGCCGATGATATATATGATAAAGCAACCGGCGAAATTCTTTTTGATGCAGGAAAAGAATTAACCGAACCGGTTATTGAAAAGATGAAAGCAAAGGGACTTTCTTCGGTTGTTGTATTTAAGGATACCACAATTTTATTAACATTGAAGAAAGATACCATAAAAACACAAAAAGAAGCCGTAAATCATATTTACAAGGTTTTAAAAACACAGGAATTTATTGTTCAGGAAAGAGCACAAGGTTTCTTGGACGAGTTGTTGTTTAATTCCGTAAGAAGATATGATTTTACGACTATCGGAAGATATAAAAATTTAAAAAAATTAGGTCCTATATACGAATACTATAAAAACAATTTTAATTTATCAATACCTTCGGAAAATAAAAGAACCGTTGTAAAAGAAGATATTGTTGCAACAATAAAATATCTTTTGATGATTTATAACGGTGATACCGAATTTAAAGAAGGTAACAAAAAAATGAAATTGGGTGTTGACGATATAGACCATTTAGGTAACAGAAGAGTTCGTTCGGTCGGTGAATTGCTTGAAAATCAGGTAAGAATCGGGCTTGTTCAAATGGCACGGCTTGTAAAAGAATACATGAACAACCAGGATAAAGCAACCGTTACACCGAGGTCCTTAATTAATATAACTCCTTTTGTTGCTCAAATAAGAAAATTTTTCGGAACTTCGCAGCTTTCTCAATTTATGGACCAAATTAATCCTTTGGCAGAACTTACCCATAAAAGAAGACTTTCGGCTTTAGGGCCGGGAGGTCTTAACAGAAAAAGAGCGGGTTTTGAAGTTAGAGATGTTCATTATACTCATTACGGTCGTGTATGTCCAATCGAAACGCCTGAAGGACCGAACATCGGTCTTATAACATCTCTTGCAAGTTATGCAAAAGTAAATAAATACGGCTTAATAGAAAGCCCTTATAAGAAAGTTGAAAACGGAAAAGTTACGGATAAAGTTGAATATATGACAGCCGACGTAGAAGACGACTTTTTTGTAGCACAGGCAAATACTCCCGTTGATCAAAAAGGTAATTTTATGACGGATCAGGTTCAGGGAAGACACTGGAATGATTTCTTGTTTAAAACACCTGAAAAAGTTGATTATATGGATATTTCTCCTATGCAGGTTGTTTCCATATCGGCAGCTCTTATACCTTTCTTGGAACACGATGATGCAAACAGAGCTTTGATGGGTTGTAACATGCAAAGACAGGCGGTTCCTTTACTTGTTACCGAACAACCTTTGGTTTGCACCGGTGTTGAAGATAAAGTAGCAAGGGATTCCGGAACGGTTGTTCTTTCAAAAATAGAAGGTGAAGTAGTATCCGTTTCAGCCGATGAAATAATGGTATGGAACAGCAAAGACGGTGTAGCCGTTCATAAATTAAGTAAATATTTAAGGTCCAACCAGGATACATGTATAAACCATATTCCTATGGTTAAGGTCGGTGATAAAGTAAAGAAGGGGCAGGTTATAGCCGACGGACACGGAACTAAAAACGGACAATTGTCGTTGGGACAAAATTTACTTATAGCATTTATGCCTTGGAACGGATATAACTTTGAAGATGCTATATTGTTATCGGAGAAATTAGTTCAGGATGATAAATTTACGTCAATTCATATAAGAGAATTTGAAACAGAAGCAAGAGAAACCACAAAAGGAAGACCTGAAGAAATTACAAAAGATATTCCTAACGTAGGTGCCGAGGACTTATTGGATTTGGACGAAAACGGAGTTATAAGAGTAGGTGCAACGGTTCAAAGAGGAGATATTTTGGTAGGTAAAACAGCTCCTAAAGGCGAACAGCAAACTACTCCCGAAGAAAGACTTTTAAGGGTTTTATTCGGTAAAAAAGCGGAAGATGTTCAGGATGTTTCTTTAAGAGTTTCTCCCGGAACGGCAGGTAAAATTTTAGCCGTCAGAACATTTGTCAGAAGAGAAAAATTGACTGACAAAGAAGTTAAAAGAAAACAGGAAGAAATGACTTCAACATATAAAGCAGCCAAATTAAAATTGGAAAAAGAAAAGAAAGAAGTTTTGTCAAATGCTTCAAAATCCAATGTGAAAAAATTGGAAGCTTTGTATGAGGAAAAAGAAAGTATTTTAAAACAGGAATACGAAAAACTTAAAGACAGGTTTAAAAAAGGTGATGAGTTACCGGTTTCCGTAAATAAAATAGTAAAAGTTTACATAGCTTCCAAATTGAAAGTTCAAGTCGGTGATAAACTTGCGGGAAGACACGGAAACAAAGGTATTGTTTCAAGAATATTACCTGTTGAGGATATGCCAAGGTTACCGGACGGAACACCGGTAGATTGTGTTCTTTCTCCGCTTGCAATTCCTTCTCGTATGAATGTAGGGCAGTTGTTGGAATCCATGCTCGGCTGGGCGGGAAAAGTGTTAAATACCCAGATGGTTACACCGGTATTTGACGGCGCAAGCGAAGAGCAGGTAAAAGAGCAGGTTAGAAAAGCAAAACAGTTACTTATCGAACAGAAAGAAGCCGAATTTAAACAAAGAGGTTTTGAAGGTAAACAATTGAAAGATGCTATGGAAAATTACAAACAAAATTATTTACCTACCGATGATTGCCAGATTACATTGTATGACGGCAGAACAGGTGAACCTTTTATGGAAAAAGTTACAATCGGCGTAATGTATATGTTAAAACTTAACCATTTGGTTGAAGATAAAATGCATGCAAGGTCAACAGGTCCTTACTCACTTATTACAAGGCAGCCGTTGGGCGGTAAAGCTCAATTCGGAGGTCAGAGGTTCGGTGAAATGGAAGTATGGGCAATACAAGCTTACGGCGCATCACATGTTTTACAGGAATTTTTAACCGTAAAATCCGATGATGTTGACGGCAGAGTAAAGATGTATGATTCAATCGTAAAAGGTGAATCCATATCCGAACCGGGTGTTCCGGAGTCGTTTAAAGTTTTGGTAAATGAACTTAGGGCATTGGGCTTAAATGTTCAATTACTAAAAAAGAACGGAGCAAACGGTCAGTTGGTAGCAGCCAATAAAGAAGAAGAAACTGAAAATAAGTAATAAAAATATAATGGAAGGGCAACATAATGAATAATAATATAAAGAAAAACAAAAAACCGCAGAATCTTAATTTTTTAAATTTTGATGCTGTAAAATTAACTGTTGCAAGTCCTGATGATATTAGAGCTTGGTCTTACGGAGAAGTTAAAAAACCGGAAACCATAAATTACAGAACTTTTAAACCCGAGAGAGACGGTTTGTTCTGTGATTGTATTTTCGGACCAACCAAGGACTGGGAATGTCATTGCGGAAAATATAAATATATTAAACATAAAGGTGTAATTTGTGACAGGTGCGGTGTTGAGGTTGCCGAATCTAAAGTCAGAAGAGAAAGATTCGGTCATATTGATTTGGCAGTTCCCGTGGCACATCCGTGGTTTTTAAAGAAACCTCCTTCAAGAATAGGTATTTTATTGAATATGAAAATATCCGATCTTGAAAAGGTTATATATTATACGAAATATGTTGTTACCGAAACATTAAAAGATTTTTCGGGTTTGGTTCCTTTTTTACATAAAGGTATATTGCTTAAGGAAGAAGAATATAATTTATTCAAATACGGAATGAACAGTCCCGTCGTTAAGGAAGATTTAAAAAATATTTCCGACGGTATTGTTTATGAAGAACTTGATATTGCCGATGAGGACGAGTTAAAGAAATATTTGGAAAAAGCCGTAAAAACAATGGCTGATTACAGCGGTGAAAAAAAGTCCGTTGTAGTTTCCAAAATAAAAGAAAACATAGCAAACGGTGCAAAATACTACAAATGTTATTTTAAAGCACATTCGATATATTTTTATGATGTTGACGGTTCACAAAAAAATGAATTGAAGAAAATTTTATCTTCGGCATTCGATAAAGATGAAACCGTTTCAATAGGCGAAGTTGACAGAAAAATAAGAATAGAATTTTTTGATGTCAGCAAGGAAAAAGTTTTCTTGGAATTAAGAAAAAATCCCGAAAGCTTAAAACAATTTGAAGGAAAATTAAAAGTTGAAAATTTCAGGATGGATATGCCTATAATTAAAACTTTTACAAAGATAGAAACACCGTTGTTGCTTGAAGAAGCCGATGTCAAAAAGTTTGAAAACGGTTTCGGTGAAAGTTTAAAAGTAGATATCGGTGCTGCCGCAATAAGAAAATTGTTGGAAGAAATAAATTTGGATGAAGAGCAAAAAGCAGTATCGAAAGAAATTGCAAATACGTCATCCGATGCCGAAAGGGCAAGACTTATTAGAAAATTGAGAGTAATTGAAGGTTTTAAAAATTCAAATACAAGGCCTGAATGGATGATGTTGACGGTTCTTCCTGTTATACCGCCCGATTTAAGGCCTTTGGTTGCTTTGGAAGGCGGAAGGTTTGCAGCATCCGATTTAAATGATTTATACAGAAGAATAATCAACAGAAATAACAGATTAAGACATATTGAGCAATTGAAAGCACCTGCAGTTATGATAAATAACGAAAAAAGACTTTTACAAAAAGCCGTCGATGCTTTGATTGATAACGATTCTTTACAAAGACCGGTAACAGGTCCCGGAAACAGAGTTTTAAAATCTTTATCCGATACCTTAAAAGGTAAACAGGGAAGGTTCAGACAGAATTTGCTCGGTAAAAGGGTAGATTATTCCGGAAGAAGTGTTATCGTTGTAGGACCTTCTTTAAAATTGAACCAATGCGGTATTCCTAAGGAAATGGCATTGGAATTGTTTAAACCTTTTATTATAAGAGAACTTATAAATCAGGAAGGTGCAACATTAAAATCCGCAAGAAGAATACTTGAAAGAGGCGACGTCAGAGTTTGGGGAATTTTGGAAAAAGTTACAAAAGATCATCCCGTATTACTTAACAGAGCTCCTACACTTCACCGTCTTGGTATTCAGGCGTTTGAACCTATATTGGTTGAAGGTAAATCAATACAGCTTCATCCTTTAACATGTACGGCATTTAACGCCGACTTTGACGGTGACCAGATGGCAGTGCATGTTCCTATTTCAATAGAAGCACAACTTGAAGCAAAAATGCTTATGATGACGACAAAAAATATTTTGTCACCTTCTTCCGGCAGACCTATAACGGTTCCGGGACAGGATATCGTTTTGGGAAGTTGCTTTATAACGAAAGAGAAAAACGGAGTAAAAGGCGAAGGCAGTATTTTCTCCGGGGTTTCGGAAGTTATAAGTGCATATCAACAGGAGCAGGTTGATTTGCATGCAAGAATAAAAGTACTCGGTATTACAAACTTAAAAGATTCAAAGTTAAAGAATGATGAACAGAGAGATGTTTCAAAGTGGAAGAATTATAAAGGTGCAAAACCTAATTATACAACCGTCGGAAGAATAATATTTAACGAACATTTACCTAAAAACGATGACGGTTCTTATGCACTCGGTTTTATAAATAAAGCCGTAGGTAAAAAGGATTTGGTTTCGATAATAGATAATTGTTTTAAAACATTAGGTCAGTATAAAACGGTTATATTGCTTGACGAAATTAAAAAACTCGGTTACAAATATGCAACACTTGCCGGTGTTTCAATTTCAATAGATGCAATGAAAGTTCCGCCCAAAAAAGAAGTTTTGGTAAAAGATGCAAAAACAAAAATCAGAGAAATTGAAAAGCAGGCAAAACTCGGGCTTATAACGGAAGGTGAAAGATACAATAAAATTATAGATATTTGGACTAAAGTTACCGACGAAGTTGCAGATATAATGTTTGACGAAATGAAAAAGGACGAGTTACAGCCGTATAAACCTAATACCAACAGATTTAATTCCGTATTTATGATGGCGGATTCCGGTGCAAGAGGTTCAAGACAGCAGGTTCGTCAGCTTGCCGGTATGAGAGGACTTATGGCAAAACCTCAGAAAAAGCTCTCCGGCGGTATAGGTGAAATTATTGAAACGCCTATTATATCAAACTTTAGAGAAGGTCTTTCAATATTGGAATACTTCCTTTCAACCCACGGAGGAAGAAAAGGTCTTTCCGATACCGCATTAAAAACTGCCGATGCAGGTTATTTAACAAGAAAACTCGTTGATGTTTCACACGATGTTGTAGTTCGTGAACATGATTGTAAAACACCTAACGGAGTATTTATCGGTAATTTGCAGGCAGGTGAAGAAGTTATAGAAACAATAGAAGAGAGAATTGTAGGAAGAGTTGCACTTGACAATGTTATGGGTATTATTCAAGACGGTGATGATATAAGAGAAGAATTAATCGTAAAAAGAGGCGAACTTATAACCGCAGAACAAGCACATAAATTAAGAGAAGCGGGCATTGATAAAATAGGTATAAGAAGTGTGCTTACTTGTGAAGCAAAACACGGTGTATGTGCAAAATGCTACGGTTTAAATCCTGCAACCGGAAGACTTGCCGAAGTCGGTGATGCGGTAGGTGTTGTTGCCGCTCAGTCAATCGGTGAACCCGGAACCCAGCTTACACTTAGAACTTTCCATATCGGTGGAGCAGCAAGCAGGGTTGTTCAAAAATCGGAAATTTATGCCGAAAAAGACGGAACTGCGGATTTTTATAATTTAAAAACAATTAAAAACAGAAACGGCGAAACTTTGGTGGTCAGCAGAAATACGGAACTTGTATTTACGGAAAATTCTCCTAGAAGAAGACAAGTATTTAAAGTTCCTTACGGAGCCGTTATTGAAGTTAAAGACGGACAGGAAGTTACATTGAAAGAAGATCCTGCAACAAAAATGAAAAAACATGTTTTACTTGCAAAATGGGATCCTCATTCAAAATCAATTATTTCCGAATACGAAGGTAAATTGAAGTATGTTGATGTAAAAGAAGGTGTAACTTTGCAGAAGGAAAAATCAAAAATTACCGGTCAAATAGAAAGGGTAATTATTGAAGACAGAACAAGGAAACATAAACCCAAATTAGTTATAGAAAAAGACGGTAAAGTTGTAGTTGAATACCCTTTACCCGTTGAAACGACATTGGTTGTAAAAAGCGGAGATGAAATAAAGATAGGTGATATATTGGCAAAAATGCCTCAGGAATTTGCAAAAACGAAAGATATCACCGGCGGTTTACCCAGAGTTGCCGAGCTTTTTGAAGGAAGAAAACCTAAAAACGTTGCAATAGTTTCAGAAATTGACGGTGTTGTTAAATTCGGTGAAGCAACAAAGAAAGGTGCCCTAAAAGTTAAAGTTGTTGACCCTGATACAAAGATGGAAAAAGAATATACAATTCCGTTGGGACGTCATTTGGTTGTTTATGAAGGCGATAAAGTTGAAGCAGGTGAAGCTTTGTCAGACGGTGCAGTTAATCCGCACGATATTCTTAAAGTAAAAGGTCCTAAAGTTGTTCAGGAATACCTTGTAAATGAAATACAACAGGTTTACAGGTTGCAGGGTGTAGGTATAAACGATAAACATATTGAAGTTATAGTAAAACAAATGCTTTCAAATGTCAGAATAACCGATGCCGGCGACAGTAAGTTTTTAAGCGGTGAAATAGTACTTAAATATAAATACGAAGAAGAGAGAAAAGCCATAAAAGAAAAGGGCGGAAAACCGCCTGTAGCACAACCGGTATTGTTAGGTATAACAAAAGCAGCACTTTCATCCGATTCGTTTATATCGGCTGCCAGCTTCCAGGAAACTACAAGAATTTTAACAGAAGCTGCCGTTACAGGACAAGTTGATATGTTGAGAGGTTTGAAAGAAAATGTTACAATAGGTCACTTGATACCTGCAGGAACGGGATTGCAACCTATTGAAGAAGAAAAAAAGTAGTTAAAATATAAAAAATAGTAAGGGAAGGTAAGGATGCCAACAATTAGTCAATTGATTACAAATGGAAGAAAGAAAGTTTTACAAAAAACAAAATCTCCTGCTTTGAAAAGTTGTCCTCAAAGAAGAGGAGTGTGCACAAGGGTTTATACAACTACTCCTAAGAAACCTAATTCTGCTCTAAGAAAAGTAGCAAGAATAAAACTTACATCAGGTTATGAAGTAACTTCATATATCCCGGGTGTAGGTCATAACTTACAGGAACATTCAATTGTTCTTATAAGGGGCGGAAGAGTAAAAGATTTGCCGGGTGTAAGATACCACATAGTTCGCGGAACACTTGATGCAACAGGTGTTGAAGGCAGAATGCAGGCAAGAAGTAAATACGGCGCAAAAAAAGCAAAAGCAAAAAAATAATAAAGATATAGTAAAGAGGAAAAACTAATATGCCAAGAAAAGCATTAAAACCAAGAGAAAAAAGAGGAATGCCGGAAGGAGATTCGGTTTATAAATCGGTGCTCGTTGCAAGGTTTATAAATAAACTTGATCACAGCGGCAAAAAAACAACAGCAGAAAGAATAATGTATAAAGCATTTGAGATAGTAAAGGAAAAAACAGGTGAAGAACCTTTGGAAGTTTTCAACAGAGCTATTGAAAATGCAAGACCGTTACTTGAAGTAAGGCCGAGAAGAGTCGGTGGTGCAACATATCAGGTTCCAATGGAAGTTCCTATGATAAGATCAACCACACTTGCTATGAACTGGATAATGGAATCCGCAAGAAGTAAAACCGGCAGACCTATGTGTGATAAACTTGCACAGGAATTTATTGATGCAAGTAAAAAAGAAGGTGCAGTTATGAAAAAAAGAGAAAACACACATAAAATGGCAGAAGCCAATAAAGCATTTGCTCATTATAAATGGTAAAAACAACAATTTACAATTTATAATGTATAATTTATAACTAATGTAAGGCAGGAAAAAAATTTTTTTTCCTGCTTTTTTAATATTTAATAATTTTATATAATAAACTTTACATTAAAAAAGGAGAATTATTATGTTAAAAACAATTTTAAGTTGGGTTTTAGCGGCAGTAATTATTATGTTAACGGCTTATTTGGTTCCGGGTATTTCGGTTGCAGGTTTTTTATCGGCATTACTTGTTGTTTTAGTAATAACTTTAGTAAATATTTTTATAAAACCGTTGATTAAAATTGCATCGTTACCTTCCAATTCTATTATTTTCTTTATAGTTGCTTTGGTTATAAATGCATTGTTATTTATGCTTGTAGGTTGGGTTGTTCCGGGTTTTTCCGTAGACGGTTTTGTTCCGGCATTAATAGGTTCAATTATAGTCTCAATTTTTATTGTTCCTTTAACATTATTAGGTTCAAAAAAATAAATTATGTTTATATGTCAGATAAAATAATTTTAAAAGGAGATAAAAATGAAAAAAATTTTTACAGCATTATTGTTGGCGGTAGCATTGGTGGCACCGGCTTTGGCAAGTGACACAAATTTGGAATTGATACCTAAAATAGGTTATTTATTTTCACCTGAGGTAACAATAGATAATAATGGAAAAAAAGAGTCTTTTTCATCAGATTCGGCTATTTCCGTAGGAGCAGATTTGTTTTTTGATATGGAAAACAATTTCTTTTTAGGTATTGGTCTTGTTTGGGGACAAAATCATAAAGTTGATAGCAAATCTGATAACAAAATAGGATTCACGAATCTTTATGCAGCAATAAAATATAAATTTTTGGTAAATGGTTCTCAAGACGATCCTTGCTTTATTTATCCTTTGGCTCAGTTGGGTATCGGTTTAGCCGGATGGAATTATAGCGGACCAATATCAAATTATGAAATAGAAAGCGGTTTTTATTGGGCTTTAGGTGTAGGCGGTGAATTTAAAAATATAATTCTTGAATTGATATACGGTTGTGACTATGGAAAACAAAAAGGTGACGGTGTAAAAAGTGTAGATTTGTCGTATACTGCATTTAGAATTAATGTAGGTTACAAATTTAATTTATAATTTGTAATTTTCTAAAACTAAAAATACAAAAAAGACAGGAAGTTTTTTCTTCCTGTCTTTTTTGTTTATAGCTTATTAATTATTGTAGAAGTTTTTCATATAATGTGTTATCTTCTTGTTTGAAAACATTAAATATTATTCTGTCAATTTTATTTCCATTTTGTTTTAGCCAATTTGTAACTGTTTCAACGGCAATTTCTGCTGCTTTTTCATTTGGGAAATTAAATACTCCGGTAGATATGCAACAAAATGCTACGGACTTTAAATTATTTTTTAAGCACATATCTAAAATATTTTTGTAACAGTTTGCCAAATCATTTTCAAGTTCTGTTGTTAATTTTGTTGTAACGATAGGTCCTGTAATATGTATAACTTTTTTTGCAGGAAGGTTATATCCGTCGGTAATTATCGGAATAGCTGTCGGCTGTTCATAATCACCACCATATTTTTTTCTAAACTCGTTCATTATCTTGTTACATTCATATCTTAATTGAACACCTGCAAAAGTATGAATACAGTTATCTATACAAGTATGCATCGGGACAAAACAACCGAGCATTTGCGAATTCGCGGCATTTACTATAGCATCACAAGATAATTTTGTTATATCTCCCTGCCAAACAGAAATCTTTTGTGAATACGGATTTTTGCTGTTAATATTTTCTTTAATAGTTTTAATATCTTTTAAATAAACAATACATTTTTCTTTTGCTCTTTCGGTAAGATACTCATCTTGAATTTTTAATATTTCGGCAGAAGTTTCTTTTGGCGGACGGATATTCATTAAAGACCTTAACATAACTTTTTTATCTTTAATACTTGCAGGTGTTTCAAAATTTTTGTATTGACTATTTTCGTTTTTTAAAACTTCTATCAAATAATTCAATCTTTCTTCTTGTGTTTTCATTTCTTATAAGTCCCAAAAACCTGTCCCTGTTTCGGCATCTTTTTTATAACCGATACTTCCGCCTGTCACGGGGCGAAGTTCAATTTCAGCAGTGTATAAAACAGTTGAACTTTTTATATGTCCTGATAACACAAAATGCTTTTCATTTTTTACATAAGAATAAAGTGCATGTGTATGATGATGAAGATTTCCTTCATTGTCTGTTACAATATTACCCGTAAAAGAAACAAGTTCCAACATTCCTTCAAGTTTTTCTGTTTTAAAAGTTCCCTGCTGTGGGATAAAAGTTTGTATCTCTGCGGTTTTACAACCACCTATGCCGTTAAAAGTTGCCGATTTGATATTTTCTTTTTTACAAATATCTAATATTGCAGAAATCATTTCATCGTTTTTATCCATACGAACATAATAAGTATTTCCAAATTTTTTATAGTTCATAAATTTACTCCATATAATTTATATTTTTTAAAATTTCTTTGTTGTTGCAGATAACCGGTGCTTGTTTAATCTTTCTTTTTGTTTTTTCTTATATAGTCTAAAAAATTTGTCCGGGAAGTTTTAATTTTTCTTTCGGCGGAAACTGTTTATCAAATTCTTCCGCTTCTTTTTTATCCACAAAATATCCTTTCGGTGTAGCATATTCACCGGTAACTCCGTTAAGATAACCCGGTATTAACTCTTTACATAAAAAGAAAGAAGAATCTGCTCCTTCGGGCAAACCGTGATATCTTATCCCAAACTTGCTTGCAAAAGTAAATCCGCTTTTCCCGTAAAAGTCTATATTACCTTCAAAACAAAGTGCACCGCAACCGAGTTCTTTTGCTTTATCTATGGAATAGTCAAGCAAATTTTTTCCATAACCTTTTCTTTGTAACTTGTTAGCAATACAAATAGGTCCCATAGCCATAACGGGAATATCTTTTCCGTTGTCTGCTTTAATAACTGCTTTCATAAACATATTTTGTCCTATTAATTTACCGTCTTTTTCCATAACAAAATCAAGTTCTTTAACAAAATCTTTGTCGTTTCTTAATTGGTTAAGAACATAGTGCTCAAAACAGCCCGGACGATACACATTCCAAAAACTTTCTCTGACAAGATTTTCTACTTCTCTATACTCTTCTTTTTTTTCTAAACGAATT
>ONEP01000193.1 GCA_900316875.1 Candidatus Ruminimicrobium bovinum | reverse complement strand
CAATATTGTTTCATAATAAACTTTTAATAATTGTTTTTCATTTTTATTTTGCTGTTCTGCCAAATTTTTTATTTTATTTTCAAATAATTTAAGTTCATTTATTTCGTCAATTTTTAATTCTTTCCTTATTGTTTCCATATCATTATTTTTAAGTTTTTCTCTTAAACCGTTAATTTTTTTCTCTTTTTCTTCATCTGTTCCGGTAAGTTCAATTATATTTTCTTTTGGCAATTCAAATACAAAATTTTCTATTAAATCTTCATCAATGTTTTCATTGAAGAATTGAACGAAATTTATAACCAAACCGTTTAATAACTGCCTTACCTGTAAGAAATCTCTTCCTTTAACAAACTCTTTTAAAATTGCACCGTTAATAAATACAGTTTCATTACTTGATTTAATGTTGTTAAATTGTTTAAGAGAATCAATATCCGGCAAAATACGGCAATTATTTTGAACATCAATTTTTTCATTTAACGAATAATTTTCGTATTCCGTAATGGATTTAACACCTTTTCCGTCAACGGATGTTATTATATGTCCCGCAAAACCTAATTTATAAGCATTTTTTATTTTAGTATTTGTTTCGTTATATTCTATTATTGCACTTATCCCGTGTTGAGCTAAATTATTTATACAACTTTTAATAACATACTCATCTTTTCTATCAAAATATTCAGCCGGTAAACTTATTGTTTTGTTCCCTATTTTTCCAATTATATCAAGTTGCATATCTATATCTTCTCTTTTGCCTTCAAGCATAACAACCAAATTCCTGTTCATAACCCCGGTTAAAGCTTTAACAATGTTTCTTGCAGCAGACACAAAATCAACGGATGTTTTTACTACTCCGTCATTATTTACTTTTAAATCGGACTTATCATCTGCAATAACCACGGACAAATTATTACTTTTAACTCCGAAATTATTTAATATCAATGACAAATCCGATGTAATTTCGTCGATATTTTGTTGAGGTGTAACATAAATTATCCCCGTTGCTTTATCCACATAAACCGGTCTTGCATTGTTTTTTATACCGGAAGGTGTAGGTTTTATTTTTTTCGGCAATTGAACGCCTTCATTTTCCAAAACGGAAATGTATAATGTTACTTTGTTATTTTCCTCATCAAAAACAACTCTTTTTTGTTGAGGAATATTATCATCTTCAACATAAACCAAATCTACATAAACAATATTGTCATTAACCGTTCCCGTTATGTCGTTAACAAACGATTTTAAGAAATATACACCGCTTTCAAAGAATTTGGCAAAATTATTTTTTTCCGACTTTACCGTAGATTCTCGTTCAGGTTTTATTTCCTCTTCTTCAGCTAATTCAAGTACTGCTTGTGCCGTAACTTTAACATTATGTTTAAGCCCTTCTTCCGCTTGTTTTTTTACCAATTTCATTCTATTCTCATTATTAAGAACTTCTTTCCTTAATATTTTATATACGTCTTTTAATGTAACGGAATCTTTATTTAACCCCATTCTTATTGTATTTAGTCCGATTTCTTCCAATAAATCTATAACATCTTGTTTCATTTGTTTTTGTTTGTTTGCATATACGGACAAATCCAAATATTGATTAGCATATCCCACTTCGTTATCATACCATACCGCAAGCTGAACCGTTTTCCCGTCTGCACTTACCATTGTTTGATTTGCCTGCACTACTCCGGCTTCTGTCCTTCCAACTATATTTGCTACTTTTAATTGCCCTTCTTCGTATCCCAATACTCCTTTGTATTTCCCTTGGCTTGCCTGCTTTAATATTTCATTTACTTCTTCGGCTCCGCCTTTTATCGGCTCTTCCAATTGTATTGTTACATCAAGTATCGAACCGTCCATTACATCGCTTATTCTGTTTACATTCCCTATTATTTGTCCTTTCAAATATTGTAAACCCGGTAATTTTACCGTCGCTTTAAATGCTCCGCTGGAATGCGGCTCAAATCCGTAATCTTTATCCCCTTCCGAATTTGTCCTTGAATGGGCTCCGCCGAAACGAACTGATTGTATCCTGCCGTTTTCGCTTATCGGCAATAATACACTCTGTAATGCATTTGTCGAACAACTCGCCCCGCTAAATATCTTCTCCCCTTTATATGCTT
>ONEP01000029.1 GCA_900316875.1 Candidatus Ruminimicrobium bovinum | reverse complement strand
TATTAATTTTGCGGATAAAAACATTAACTGTGATATTGATACCAACAGAGTTGTCAATCCTAAAAATTTCCCGCAAGAAATAATATGTAAAGAAATAACGGAACTTATTAAATGAAAAAGTATAATATATTAATTTCCAACGACGACGGTATAAAAGGTGACGGTTTAAAAAGTTTAATAAAAAACATCGCTAAACATGCAAATGTTTATGTTGTTGTTCCGAAACACGAAATGTCAGGTATGAGCCAATCGATACATTTAAAAAAATATCTTAAATTGGAAAAAGTTAAAAATAATATTTTTACTTTGGAAGGAGGAACACCTACCGATTGCGTAAAATACGCATTATATTCTTTTTTTAAAGATAAAATAGATTTGGTTATATCCGGAATAAACAATTGTGCAAACCTTGCACAGGATGTGGTTTATTCGGGAACCGTTGCAGCAGCCCGTGAAGGAGCATATTTGGGAATACCTTCAATTGCAGTGTCAATAACGGATGAAAGTAAAAATTATTATGAATATGCCGCACAAGCAACTTTAAAAATAGCGCTTCAAGTGTTAAAAAATGAAAAAAAAGGACGTCCCGCAGTATGTTTAAATATTAATATCCCGCCGAATTTTAAAGGCATAAAAATTGCACCGCTGGGAATAAGATGTTATGACGAAACAATAGTTGAAAAGAAAACAAAAAAAGGAAGTTATTATAAACTTGCAGGACGATTTATATCGGGTAAAAAAAATAAAAATTCCGATATCGATGCCGTAGAGCAGGGTTACATATCCGTAACGCCTTTAAATTTAGACCAAACACATTTTGATAAAATAAAAAATTACAAAAAAATTTTATTCGATAAGATTTTATAATGATTTAAAAAAACAGACCGAAACATGTAAAAGAATTTCAATTTTTAAGCATTAAAAAGAGTTTTAATAATGAAAAACAAATTTGAATTGGTATCGGACTTTAAACCTTCCGGCGATCAACCGCAGGCAATAAATGAGCTTTGTAAAAATATAACGGACGGAAAAAAATCTCAGGTATTATTGGGTGTTACGGGTTCGGGTAAAACATTTGTAATTGCAAATGTAATACAAAAATTACAAAGGCCTGCACTTATAATATCACCTAACAAAATTTTAGCTGCACAGTTATACAGTGAATTTAAAGCTTTTTTCCCGAAAAATGCCGTCGAATATTTCATATCTTATTATGATTACTACCAACCTGAAGCTTATATTCCGGCAACCGATACTTATATAGAAAAAGATTCATCAATAAACGAACATATAGACAGATTAAGATTAAAAGCCACAACATCACTTCTTGAAAGAAACGACGTAATAGTAGTTGCTTCAGTATCAAGCATTTATAATTTAGGTGCACCTGAAGATTATCAAAATATGTGTGTTAAAATAGAAGTTAACGAAAATATAACAAGAGAAACTCTTATTAAAAATTTAATTTCAATACATTACGAACGAAATGAAGTTGATTTTATCAGAGGGAAATTCAGAGTTAAAGGCGATACAGTTGAAATTTTTCCGGCTTATCTTGAAACGGCATTAAAAGTTGAATTTTTCGGCAATGAAATAGATTCGATAAAAGAATTTAATCCTTTAACGGGGCAAATTTTAAACAAGAAAAATTTGGTATTTATTTATCCGGCAAAACATTTTGTTACTACCGGAGAAAAAATAAATTTGGCTGTAAAAGATATAGAAAAAGAATTAAAAGAACAAGTGTCACGTTTTAAAGCGGAAGGCAAATTACTTGAAGCACAACGCCTTTTACAGAGAACAAAATACGATATGGAAATGTTAAAAGAGACAGGTTTTTGTAGCGGCGTTGAAAATTATTCAAGACATTTGTCTCAAAGGCCTGCAGGTTCCCGCCCAACAACATTGATTGATTATTTTCTTTTAAACGACCAAACAAAAGATTTTTTATTAATAGCCGATGAATCACATATAACCTTACCTCAGATACGCGGTATGTATGAAGGCGACAGAAGCAGAAAACAAACTCTTGTTAATTTCGGTTTCAGGTTGCCTTCGGCACTTGATAACAGACCGTTAAAATTTAATGAATTTGAATCTTTGATAAAACAAAGTGTTATGGTTTCGGCAACTCCGGGTAAATATGAATTGGACAATGCAAAAAACAACGTGGTTGAACTTATTATTCGTCCTACGGGACTTGTTGACCCGGAAATAGAAATACGTCCTATAGACGGACAAATTGAAGATATGATAGGGGAAATAAAAAAAGTTATTGCAAAAAAACACAGAGTATTGATTACAACTTTAACTAAAAGGATGTCTGAAGATTTAACCGCATATTTAAAAGATAAAGGTTTTGCCGTTGAATATATGCATTCCGAAATAGAAGCATTAAAAAGGATTGAAATTATAAGGGATTTAAGACTCGGCAAATTTGATATTTTAGTCGGTATAAACCTTTTAAGAGAAGGTCTTGATTTGCCGGAGGTTGCATTGGTTGTAATACTTGATGCGGATAAAGAAGGTTTTTTAAGGTCGGAACAAACACTTATTCAAACTTGCGGAAGAACGGCAAGAAATGTTGAAGGTAAAGTAATTTTTTATGCCGATAAAATGACGGGGTCGATGAAATCGGCAATAAAAGAAATGCAAAGAAGAAGAAAAAAGCAAATTGAATACAACAAAAAAAACAATATTACTCCCAAAACAATTATAAAGGCAATAAATAAACTTGAAGAATTTGAAGTTCAAACAAAGCAGGAAACGGTTCGCACTTGGACCGCGGAATTGAACGAGGAATACATTTCATCAGGAAAAATCGAAGACATAATAACTTCTCTACAAAAACAAATGAAAGAAGCTGCCGAAGTTTTGGATTTTGAAACAGCCGCAATTTTAAGAGATAAAATTAACGAAATAAAGCAAATGAAAGCAAAAAAACAATAAATCAGTTGCTGTTGTTGTAAACAAACAAAAAAATATCTTTGCGATTTGTTTCAAATATTTTGTATAATTAAAAAAGTATTTTTTATATAAAAAAGTTAAGAAGGATAAAAATGTTTAATTATTTATTTAAGTTATTTT
>ONEP01000135.1 GCA_900316875.1 Candidatus Ruminimicrobium bovinum | reverse complement strand
ATTTATGGAAAAAAATAAAATAGCAATTATTAAAAATTATATTATTCTTGTTATTGTAACCGTTCTTTCAGGGTTTGCAATCTTTTTAACATATCAGGAATATATTTTATCTTCAAGGTTAACTTTAGGACAAATACTTTGCAGCCAAATAAGAAATGCTCAACTTGTTTATTATAAAGAACATAACGAATATATATCTTTGGATAAAGTTTTTTTTAGTGATGATTTAGGTATTGATGCAAGAAATAATCCGTATTTTTACACATTTTCAACTTATCCGGTTGATTCTAATATTCAAAGGATAGTTGTTTTTGGCAGTGACAAAATGAAGGATTATGAAATACATTTGGATTTTAAACCTTCCGACAGAAGAACAAATAACCTGCGTGATTTGGATATTAAAGTAGTAAAAAACAAACCCTAAAAACAGTTTATAGGGTGATAAGGTTATTGGATTATAAGTTATTTTTGTAGTTTATAACCTGTAGTTTTAACTTATAACCTTATAACCCGATAAACTTATAAACTAAAATTATCCCCAACTTATTAACAAGTAATAAAAATAATGCTATTATTGTATTATATTTTATTTTTTATATTGATTTTTCAATAAGTTTTATATCTTTTATAAATTTGATTGTATGGTGTTTTTATAATTAAAACAAATGGTTATCCACAAGCATTAACGACAATTTATAATGTATAATTACTGGCATTGGTGTATAAGGTAAAAAATAACTTATAACCCTATACCACAATAACCTTATAAACCAACTTTGCTTTGCGAATTTTTAGTTTTTTAGGGAGTTTGTTATTCTTTCCAAATCTTCCAAATTACAGTAATCAAGTATTATTTTGCCTTTTTTACCGTTACCAGTAATTTTTACTTTTGTTCCGAATAACCTTTGCAGTTCTTCAACCAAATTAGTAATTTCAACATTTTGTTGTTTTTGGTTTTTATGTTTTTTTGGAATTTTTGTTTTAATTTCAGATACTATATTTTCAACTTGACGGACTGTTAAATTTTCATCTATTATTTTTTTTGCTAAAGCTTCAACATCCTGTTTATTATCCAAACTTGCAAGCATTCTGCCATGCCCGGAAGATATTTTACCTGAAGAAATTAAATCTTGAATATCTTCTGCCAGATTTAAAAGTCTTAAAGTGTTTGCAATAACGGCTCTGTTTTTATTAACAATTTTTGATATTTCTTCCTGAGTATATTTATATTTGTCCGAATATAATTTATATGCTTTTGCTTCTTCTATAGGGTTCAAATCTTCTCTTTGTAAATTTTCTATTAAAGCCAAATCAAGTTTATCTTTATCCGAAGCGGCTTTATTAACTATTGCTTTAATTTCTGTCAATCCTGCAAGTTTTGAAGCCCTTAACCTTCTTTCCCCGGCAATAAGTTCATATTCACCCGGAACGACGGACTGCACTACCATTATAGGTTCAATTAGTCCTTTCTGTTTTATCGATTCTGCTAAATCTTTTAATTTTTCTTCATTAAATACTAACCTCGGTTGATATTTATTAGGTTTTATTTTATCAATGGCAATATTTATAATATTTTCAGTATTTTGACTGTTTGTTCCGGCAGTTAAAGGTGATAAGATAGCTTCCAAGCCCCTGCCTAATTTTTGTTTTGACATTATTTTTTCTCCACATTAATATTTTGTTTTTGTAAAAACTCCTGTGCAAGTTGTAAATATGCTTCTGCACCTTTGCAGTGTTTATCATATAATATTATAGGTTTACCGAAACTCGGGGCTTCCGCTAATTTAACCGTTCTCGGTATTTTGGTATTGTAAACCTTATCGCCGAAAAATTTTATCACCTCGTCTGCAACCTGGTGTGAAAGATTTGTTCTGTTATCATACATTGTAAACAAAATGCCTTCCAAATCCAAATGGTATCTTTGCATGAGAGTAAAAATTGTTTTTGACAGTTGACCTAAACCCTGCAAAGCAAAAAACTCACACTGCATAGGAACTAATACCGTATCTGCACATACCAAAGAATTTATTGTTAAAAGTCCTAAAGACGGCGGACAATCTATAATGATGTATTTATACACTTTTTGAAATTTTTCCAAAGCCATCTTCAACCGTTCTTCTCTTCTTTCAATGTTAACAAGTTCTATTTCTGCACCGCTTAAATCGATAGTTGTAGGAGCAATATCAAGCCAATCCATAGCAGTAGTTCTTAAAATATCTTCAAGTAAAACCTCATCTATTAAAACATTGTATATTGATTTTGTTATTCCTGTTTGGTCTATTCCCAAACCGCTTGTTGTGTTTGCCTGCGGGTCCATATCTATAAGAAGACATTCCTGCCCGAGATGAGCCAAGCTTGCAGCAAGGTTTATTGCCGTTGTAGTTTTGCCTACTCCGCCTTTTTGGTTTGCTATTGCTATAACTTTGCTCATATCAGCTCCTATTCTTAATAATGTATAATGCCGCAAATTTGATTTATCCACTAAAAAATTTGCTTTGCAAATTTTTTGTTTCACATGAAACAATTATATATTATTTTTATATTTTTTATCAAGATTATTTATTTTAATTAAGTTTATAGTATTCTTTTATTTTATCTTCTATTTTATGTTCTATCTTATATTTGCTATTTTCTTTATTATCTTTAAATAATGAATATGTAAGAAGTTGTGGTAACACTATTATTTTATTTCTTGATTTATTTTTATCTTCTAACACTTTTAAATTTTCAGCTAATTTTGTATATTTATCGCTATAGTTATAAAAATCCTCTTTGTTACCTATATTCATATTATGAAAATCAAATAATATTTCACCCAAATATACTTTACTCTGTTTTAATTTTTTCATTAACTCCTTTTTATCCAATTGAATTTTTTCATATCCTTCAGTAGTTCCCTTATCTAAAAAAACATATAATTTTTGTAATTTTATATGGTTATCTTTTTTATCATGGAAACCTTCTTCTAATAAATTATTTATACCTATATAATGAGATATCATTTGTTTAACACCTTCAATATAGCTATTAGATTTATTAGTAGTTTCAATTCCGTTATATTCTTTTATTTTCCCATTCTTTTTTTTCTTAAAAACTTTAGGTTCTTTTTCATTCTTAATAATGCTAAACCCTATATTTTTCAGAAAATCATCATTATAAATACATTCATACTCTCTCAAATAGTCTAATCCCAAATAAGTAAATTGACTTGACACATCTAAATATTCTGAAAATTTTGATTCTAAAAATAAAATCACTTTATTATCATTATTATCATCTTTTCCCAAAAGAACAACATCAACATTAGAGGGTTTTCCTCCTTTTATTACAGTATTTTGAAATTCAAATAAAACATCTATAAATGTTATTTTTTTTGAATCTATTGTTAAAGTTAATTGATTTTCTTCAGAAACATTATAAAAAAATAATAATGCACATAACGAAGACGAATGTAAAGTTGTGATTTTTCTTTGTTCGGAACCGGAGCCACCGCAAGCTTCTTTTAACTTTTTTTTGAATCTATCATCTTTATCTTCAATATCAAAAATTTCAGTTAGTTTTTTATAAATACTATCAAAACATTTACATTTAAGTTTCGATATGTTTTTGTTATCTATTATATTCCCTTCATCATTTTTAATTTGAAAAGCATAAGAATTATCAGAATATTTCTTATATCGTACAGAAAAAACTTTTTGAACTCTTATATTTTCAAAAAACTTATTATCTCTCCATCAAAGAATTATATATATCATATCTCTTTTTATCTTTTATATTATCAATAGCTTCTTCTATTATAAAATTATTAATTTGTTCTTTATTATTTTGCTTTTCGCTCATATTCATTCTCCGCTATATGATTGTTTCACATGAAACATTTTTAAAATAACTCTAATAGAGCTTCTTTTATTTCTTTGCTTTCAAAAGTATTAAGATATTCAAAAATTTTATTATTGTCACAAATTATATTATGTTGCTTACAAGTTTTATAGAATATATTCATTAAATATTTGTTATTAGGACTGTTTAAGATATAGTTACTTCCATAAGTTTTTATATATTTTCCT
>ONEP01000112.1 GCA_900316875.1 Candidatus Ruminimicrobium bovinum | reverse complement strand
ACATTGTTGATGTCATACATGCAAGAATGTTCGCTTTAATTCCGCTTCCCAATCCGTCGGACAAAACGGCAACGACTCTTTTCATATTAGGCAGTCTTTGGGAAATAAAGAAATCCCCGTAAGCATTTTGATTGTATTTCTTTTTCTGGCAACTTGCTATATCAATAAACATTTCCTTTTTTATCCTTTTCTGTATCGGATTCATAACCTTTCGCTATGGAATTTAATAAAAGTTCCGTTTCTACCATGTGTTCGCCTAATAAACTTGCAATTTCTTGAACGGTTGCAATGTTTTTTGTTATAACTTCTCTTGCTTTTTGTGCAATTTTGCTTCTGTCGGTTTCCGTTTTTGTTACATCGGAAATTACCGCTCCGATAAGTTCGTTATCTTCTATCGAAAATATATTTATATCGTATAATTTATTTCCCGAAGCATAGTGCTTTTGGTCGATATCTTGTCCGCTTGAAAGAGCTGCCTTAAACAGTTCCGCAAACGGAACAACTTTATCCAATAATGCACCTGATAAACCTTCCGAAAAATTTGAAAAGACTTCATACATATCTTCACAAAACATATGTAAAAAAGAATCGTTCGCTTCAACAATTTTAAAATTCGAATCCACTATAACAACGGCCGAGGGCATACATTTTAATACTATTGATGCCTTTTTTACCGCAATTTTTCTCATGTATGAAACACACATTGAAGTTTCGGCATCACCTGCAATAAGAGCATTTACAAAATCTCTGCAGTTCGAATATCCGCATCCGGAACAATTCAGTTCGTCTTCCGGAGAAAATTTGTTAATTTTTCTTAAAGTTTTAACGATTTGTTCCATGGAAAAATCAGGATTTTTTACGGGATTTGGAATATATTCTTCTTTTACAACTTTTCTCGGTTCTTTAGGGATAATATTTCTGTATTGAGTATTAGCATAAATATCGGAAGAAATAAGTATTTTTGATTTTTTACTTGAAAGACAGGGGCCGTTAATGCAACCGCCGGAACAGGCCAAAGCTTCAACAAAAATTTTGTTTTTAATTTTAGCCGAATTTATATTTTGAAAAGATTTATCAAATTGGTCCAAAGAGCTTACGGAAATAAAAGTTACATCGTTTTTATCTATTCCAGTTTTTTTTATCGTCTCATTCATTCCGCCTTCAATAGGATACAAAGAACCTTCAAATGCTTTTTCCGGAATGAAATTACAATCATTATCAATTTCAATATTTTCAAAATCGATAAATTCTTCCTTAAACCAATAATTTAATTCATCAAAAGTTAAAGAAGCAGCCAATAAATTCGGATGAGAATCGGCTTCTTTCTTTTTTGCGATACACGGACCTATAAAAACCACTTCAATATCTTTTCCGAGAAAATCTTTTAAAAATCCCGCATGTGTTAGTGCCGGAGAAGCTATGGGTACGATATTTTTTGCAAATTCAGGTTTATAAAGTCTTATGTAATCGTCTATAACCGGACAAGCTGATGAAATAAAAAGGCCGGATTTTGCGGTATTTAAGATTTTTGCCGTTTGTATTGATACTTCCTGTGCACCTATAGCCGTTTCGCTTACACCGGAAAAACCCAATTTTTTCAATGCCGCAATCATTCTTTTATGTTCAATATTATAAACACCTGTCCAACTCGGTGCTAAAGAAACATAAACTTTTTTTCCCGCAATAAAAAGATTTTTTACGGTTTCAATATCATTTCTTACTCTTTTTGCTCCTGCAGGACAAACCGTAACACAATGCCCGCAAGCTATACATTTGTCGTTTATAACGGATGCTCTTCCCGATTGAATTTTTATTGCTTTTATATGGCATTGTCTTATACATTTATAACAATCGTTACATTCATTTTTCAAAGTATATACGGGATATATTTTATCCATTATGTATAATTCCTTTATATTTTTTTTAATATTTCGCAAAGAATGTCTGCGGTAACATTTTTATATTCGGTTCCGTCAACAATAATTCTCGGACCGTCGGAACACTTGTTTTCACACAGCATCCCCACAACTTTTATTTTTGTATCGGAATTATGTTCCGATATATGTTTTTTTATAAGCTCAAGGTTTTCCGTATTACCTT
>ONEP01000111.1 GCA_900316875.1 Candidatus Ruminimicrobium bovinum | reverse complement strand
CTTTTTTTAAAACATCAAAATTCAAATTGTCAATTAATATATCATTATTGTCATAGCCGACTTTTAACGAGTGAACACTCATCATTTTAGCTGCCGGAAAATGTAAAGCGTTAAATGAAAAATCCAAGCTTTCAAGTTCGGTCAATTCTTCCATATCCTGTTGTTTTTCAAGTGTTTTTATTCTTGACTGAACCATACCTGCAAGCCGTGCTTTTGCCCTAAACCTTCTTATAAAAAGTTCCGTTTTCTTTTTTTGCTTTTCTCTGTTTATGCGGGTTTTTTCGTAAATTTCTTCTTCTTTTTCTATTTGTGCATATAATTTTTCGGTATTTCCTTCTATTTTTCTTGCTTTATTTCTGTGTATCGCAACGGTATGGGTAACAACTTTATCCATAAATGAACGGTCATGAGTTATTAAAATAAGTTCACCTTTCCAATTTTGTAAAAATTTTATAAGCCACCTTATTGCAACGATATCCAAATAGTTATTCGGTTCATCCAACAATAACATATTTGCATCGGACAATAAAATTTTTGCCAAATTTATTCTTATTTTATAACCGCCGGAAAACATTAACGGGTTTTGTTTGATTGTTTCTTTTGTAAATCCGAGTCCGAAAAGAATTTTTTCGGCTTTCCAACTTTGGTCAATTTCCGTTTTAGGCATAACCGATGTAACTTCTTCCATAACGGAATTGTATTTAAAATTGATATGTTGCCGGAGGTAACCTATTTTATAATTTTTAGGTATTTGTATTTCACCGCTGTCATATTCTACAAGCCCTAATATCATTTGCAAAAGGGTAGTTTTTCCGTAACCGTTTCTTGCAACAAGCCCTATTTTTTCACCTTTACCGACATTGAAACTTAAATCCTTAAATAAAACTCTCGTCCCGTAAGCTTTTGATAAGTTATTTATCGTAATCATTATTTTTCGGGACGCAAAATAATTTTAAGAGGATTTTGTTTGAAATATTTGTTTGCAACTTTCAAAATATCGGCTGAAGTTACTTTCTCAAGTTCTTCTATAAATAAATCGTTAAATTGATATCCCAAACCGAAAATTTCACCGAACATTAAATTGTATGCCTGCCTTTCAACCGGTTGGTTTGCCAAAAGATATACACCTTTAACATATTGTTTTGTATCTTTTAATTCCTGCTCAGGTACAGGTGTTGTGCATAAATTTTCCATTATTTTTTCTATTCCGTCTTTTGTAAGTTGAATGTTTTTCTTATCAAGCCCTATGTAAATTGAAAAATAACTGCCGTTTTTCCTTGTGGGAAACCTTGTGTTTACTTCATAAGCAAGCCCTAATTTTTCCCTTAATTCAATAAATAATCTGCTCGTCATTCTGCTGCCTAAAACCGAAGCAATAAGTTTTAATGTATAGAAATCTTTGTTATAAATATTTGGGACATCATAAGCATAAATAATAAACGCCTGGTTGAATTTCGCGGGATAAACTTTTTCATCTCTCAAAGGTAAAACATTGGTAACTGAAGGTTGAATTGCTTCCTGTGTCAGTTTTAAAGAGCCGAAACTTTTGTTTAATTTACTTTTTATTTTTGAAACATCAATATCGCTTACAACCGTTATAACAATTCCTTTGGTTGTAAATATTTTATTGTAAGTATCGATAATATCCTGTTTTGTTATTTTTTGTAATGTTTCTATTTTGCCGTAACTTGTATATGAATACGGGTTGTCTTGAGGGAAAAATTCGTTTATCATTTTGTCATAAGCCGTTTGCGTAATATTGTCTGCTCTGTTTTTTATGCTTTCAATTTGTAATATTTTTTGTTTTTCAAATTCTTGTTCGTCAAAGGCGGGGTTTGTTATTATATCGGTAAGAATTTCCAATGTTTTATCAAAATATTTTGACATACATTCAAGGTTAAAACCTGAAAAATCGTATTCAACATCAAACCCGATTGACGAACCCAAATTTTCAATATCGGTTGCAAGCGTATTAACATCTCTTTTTTTTGTTGACTGATTCATTACCGAATAAAGCAATGTTGTTACGCCTGCTTTGTCGGTATTTTCATAAGCTACCGATACAGGCGAACAAAATTTTAAAGCCGTAAGGTTTCTGCCTTCAACTTGCTTATATACTACCTTAATACCGTTTTTTAAATTAAAAGTTTCCACTTTGCTTCCCCCGAAAATAATTGATTGACAACATAACAAAACAACCGTAAGTATTAAATAAAATAATTTATTTTTCATTTTGGAAAATTACCGCCTTTGATAATTTTTGTTTTGAATAATATTTGGCCATAAATTTTTTAATATCTTCCACTTTTATTTTATCAATATATTTTACGTAATTGTCAAAATAGTCGGCATGCCCCATAAGGTGCCAAAAACCTATATTTAATGCACGGTTACCTACGGTTTGGTTTTCAAACAGCCAATTTGCTTTTATATTTATTTTTGCCTTTTCAAGTTCCTGCTTTGTAGGACCTTCTTTTGCAAATTTTTCAATTTCGGCATCTGTTTCTTTGCAAATATCTTCATATTTGTTTTTATCAAAAATTGTAAAAATATATGCGGTGCCGGTTCCTTTAAAATTTTCAAAAGCGGCTCCGATATTTAAAACAAGATTTTTTTCTTCTTTTAAAACTCTGTATAATCTTGATGATTTACCTGCACCCAAAATATCCATTGCAATTATTGCCGAAAACATATCTTTGCTTGATATATCGGGACCCAAAAAACCGGAAAGCATATAACTGTGCGATGTGTTATCCGTTCTTGTTGAAGTTACGGGTGTTTGTTTTAACGGTTCGATTATTGTCGGATCCGCGCTGAAAAATACCGGGTTTTCAAGTTGACAGAGAGTATCTTTAACTATTTGTTTTGTCTGTTCAATATCAACATCACCTGTAACGGCAACTACCATTTTATTAGGTCTGTAATTTTGATTAAAATATCTTTGAATTTCTTCTCTTTTTACATTGGCTATAATATCGGCGGTTCCGATTACACTGTTTTTATAATCACTTGTTTTGTATAAGCCCTGCAGAAAAAATTCAAAAAGTTCGGCTCTCGGGTTATCTTTGTGTCTTTGAATTTCTTCTATAACAACTTTTCTTTCTTTTTCAATTTCATCTGCCGGAAACAGCGGGTTTGAAACCGTATCGATTAACATTTTAAGTGTATCAATGTAGCCGTCTTTTTGAATGCTTACATGGTAACAAGTCATTTCGTTTGAAGTAAAAGCATTTATAAGCCCGCCCATATTTTCCACATTTCTGCTTAATAAATCGCTGGGATAATTTTTACTTCCTTTAAATAATAAATGTTCTATAAAATGCGAAAGTCCCGCCTGTTCCGGTTTTTCATTAACCGAACCTACTCCGACGAAAATATGAACCGATGTAACCGGAAGTGTTGTATCTTGTTTTATAACCAATTCTAATCCGTTAGGAAATTTCATATCCGCAACTCCTTTTTTATCTGCATATAAAAATGTTGAACACAACAAAAGTATGCAAATTATAATTTTTTTCATTTTTCTTGTCCTTCCTTACTGTTTTTTCGTGTAGAAATAAAAATATCTACTATTGAGTATGCCCAAACAGCGGCAAAACAAACATCAAAAAATAACATCATTTTTGAATTGTTATCCTGAAATTTATAATAAAAATCGCTTACCTGCTTAAACCTTTCGGCAGACGGTAGGATTAATATCGAATTAACCGTATCAGTTCCGAGTTCGGAAATAAAATTAATTCCGAGTATAATAAACAATCCAAATGCCAACGAAATAAAAAATACGGCTTTTTTCCATTGCTTTAACAATAAATGTCCCGCACCCGGTCCTAAAAGTAAAGTAATAAATGCCGCAAGAAATATTGTAAATTTTTCTTTATTCATAACCTGCTTATTATATCATTTTTTTATCTGTTTCTTACAATTCTTCGTCATATCTCAATAACTTTATAAATTGTTGCCGGTGCCGTTAAACTCTCAGCTTTCAGCCCTCATCCCTCAGCCCTCAGCTCTAAATCAAATTTGCTTTGCAAATTTTTCACAAATTTTTCACAAATGGATGTTGAAATTTTAGGAAAGAGAGTTATAATAAGAATATGGATAAGATGTTATTAGCTATTATCCGTGCTTCAAGAAAAGTCGTTGCGATTATATTAATGATATCGGTATTGTTTAATGTGATAATACCCAAGACACAGAAGATTAAAGAATATTTTGTGGCAGCAATAAACTGTGCGGTAGAAACACAAACAAACTTTTTGGATAAATATGCCGAAAGTGTGGTAAGTGTAACAAACGAGATAGCCGAGAATGTATTAAATGCATTAAATATGGCAGGCTTAGCCGGAGAAAAAATAAATAAGAAGGCAGACGGCAAGAAAAGAGAAGGTGAAGAGACAGCACCGATAAATACATCAAATGATAACGGTATAATAATAAAGAATAAAGCAAACGGTCCAACACAATTAAATTTATTAAAAGTAAAAGCAGCATGCTTAGCATATTCAAATGTTTATAATGATGCTAATTTATATGGTGATACGGGATTAGTCCGTCCGAATGAAATAACAGACACGGGAATATTATTTTTTATATTATTTGCAATATTGGTGGTAAGGATAAAAGATACAATAGCAGTATTATATAACAATAACAGAATAGCAGGAATAAACCGACTTGTTTAGAAGTAAAAAAAAACAAGTCGGTTTTCTTTTTTGCTTAAAAAAGAAAGTAAAAAAATAAAAAAACGGTAAGGGGGAAAAAATGAAAGTAGTAAAAAAATTAAAGAAGGTAGTAGTAAAAGCAGTAGCAATGTCGGTATCGTTATGTTTGGTTTTAGCGATAGTAAATATACCGGCATATTCCGCAATAACAATCAATTCTACAAAAACCGGTGACGGGTATGCATTACAACCGGCATACGTAACACCTTCACAGGCAGCAAAACAGGTGTTGCAAGCAGCAGCATCACAAAGTATTGACGATAAGATAATTGAAAAATACGGTGAAACCGCAATGTTGGATTTGACATGTCTTTCCAATGTTTTAGGAGTAGATAAAAGCAAACTGTTTAATGTATTTGTAAAAACAGGTGTAACAAGTGCTCAGATAACAGAAATATTTGAACGTGCTACTTTTGCAAGAAAACATATAGATGAATTATTACAAGATAAAACGATAAGCTCGGTAGCCAGGACATGGTTAACGGAAGCAAAAAAAGTATTAAATAATGTTCTTTTGGATACCAACCAAGAATCTAAAGTAAAAGTAGCTGCAATTAAAGAAGCGGAAAATGCAACATACAGGATACAAAAAACAAAAGCGGATATAGATGTATTAAGAGAAGAGTCAGCTAAAGGAAAAGTGTTTTCTTCACTTTATGATATTGTAAAATCGGCAAAAACGAATTATCAAGAAAAAGGTGTAAACTTAATAAAAGCAATTTCTAAAAAATATAATTTAGATGAAACTACGGTTTATGATAAATTTGCAAATAACAAAGTTACAAATGAGCAAATGAATATTGTTTCAAGTATTCTTTTAAAAGATTTAACAAACAACAATGATATTTTTAGGTGGCAGTGGGGGCAAGACTATAAAAATGTAGAAAAAGCATTATCGGAAATACAAGAATTAACAAAACCTTATAAACAAAATTTAGATAAAACTAAAGCTTTAATAAACACTCTTTTAAAAAATGCAAATACAAGCAGTTTAGCAAAGACATGGTTAAAAGCAGCTCAGAAGGTAGTAGACGGAATAGTAACCGGAAACCAAACAGATGCAGAAAAAACAACAGCATTAACTAAGGCATTAAAATCGATACAGAATATTTCAAACAGCAAAGCAACAATAGCAAGTTTGGAAAAAGAATCTGGTGCAACAAGTGTATTCAGCGGGCTTCAAGCCAGTGTATTAAATAAGAGTAATGAATATAAAATTTATAAGAATGCAAAAGATATTAAAAACACGATAAGCGGAATGTTATCTAAGGTAGGTGAATTAGCAAAAAGTTGGTTAAAAGCAGCACAGAAGATAGTTGATGAAATAGTAAACGGAACTAAAACAGATGCCGAAAAAGTATCATTATTAACTAAGGCATTAAAATCGATAAAAAATATATTAAGTAAAAATGCAACAATAGCAAGTTTGGAAAAAGAATCCGGTTCAACAAGCGTATTCAGTGGGCTTCAAAGCAGTGTATTAAATAAGAGCAATGAATACAAAGTATATAAGAATGCAAAAGATATTAAAACATTAATAAGCAGCTTATCCTCGGCAGAAGGGACAAGCGCTTTAGCCAAAACATGGTTAAAAGAAGCCCAAAAAGTAGCAGACGGAATACAAAACGGAACTAAAACAGATGCCGAAAAAGTATCATTATTAACTAAGGCATTAAAATCAATAAAGAATATTTCAAACAG
>ONEP01000004.1 GCA_900316875.1 Candidatus Ruminimicrobium bovinum | reverse complement strand
TAAAATTTATAATGATATGCCGTTTATTGATTGGTGCAATGCAATGTTCGGTAAAGGTATTACAAAATATTTTATGGCACCTTATAATCAAAAATTATGGAATTGTAATTTAAAAAAAATGACGGCTGCCTGGACTGCGCCTTTTGTTCCAAAACCTTCGGTTGAAAGTATAGAAAAATCCGCTTATCAAAAAAATAATAATTCTTACGGGTATAACAGTTGTTTTTATTATCCGCAAACGGGCGGTTGCGGAATTGTAGCCGAAAGTTTATATAAAAAGGTAAAAAAATCGGTTAAAACAGGTTTGAAAGTTACTAAAATAGATTACATTGATAAATGTGTTTATGCAGACGGAATATGGTATGGCTATACCAATTTAATTTCCACACAACCGTTAAAGGAATTATTAAAGTCAATTATAAATTTACCTAAAAGAATAAAAAAACTTACAAATAATTTAAAATTTACATCGGTCAGGTGTATAAATTTGGGAATAAAATATAAAAAATCCATACCTGAAATTATAAAAGGCAAACACTGGATTTATATACCTAACAAAAAATATCCTTTTTACAGAGTCGGTGTTTATTCTAATGTTTGTCCGAAATCCGCTCCGAAAAATTGTTACAGCTTATATGTCGAATTTTCCGGTAAAAACAATGTTTATGACAATTGTGAAGACACAATTCAATATTTAAAAGATTTAAAAATTATAAATTCCGATGATGAAATTGTTACCGCAAATGTTGTTGATATGCCGTATGCTTATGTTGTTTTCAATAAAGAACGACAAAAAACATTGGAAAAAATAAATGAGTTTTTAATTAAAAATAATATATATTCAATAGGCAGATACGGCGGTTGGGAATATTCTTTTATAGAAAAAAATATTTCCGATGCAAAAAAATTGGCAGAATTTATCGGAAAGAAAAAATGAAAAAAAAAGTTGCCGTTATAATTACAAAACTTGAGCTCGGCGGTGCACAAAAAGTTGCAATAGCACTTTGTGAAAAAATTAATAAAGAATTGTTTGATACGTTTATGATTTGCGGTTGTGACGGAATTTTAAGTGATGAAGTAAAACAACAAAATAAAGTTTATTTCGTTAAAAATTTAATAAGGGAAATTAATCCGATAAAGGATTTAAAGGCCGCAATTTCAATATATAAAATATTAAAAAAAGAAAAACCCGATGTGATTCATACACATTCATCAAAAGCCGGTATTTTAGGAAGAGTTTGCGGTTGGCTTGCCGGTATTCCTGTTATAATTCATACTACACACGGTTTTTCCTTCAATGATACTCAGAGCTTTTTCAAAAAAAATCTTTTTATTTTTCTTGAAAGATTCTGTGCAATATTTTCAACTTATCTTATTTTCATAAGCAAAGAAAATATTGATAAAGGTATTAAAAACAAAATAGGTAAGCAGGATAAATATAAATTTATTCGTTTGGGAATAGATATAGATAATTTTAAAAATTTTCAAAATCCGTCATTACGAAGAGAATTAAATTTAAGTAACGATGATATTTTGGTAACGACAATAGGACCTTTTAAACCTCAAAAAAATTTACCGGATTTTATTAAAGTTGCAAACAAAATATCAAAGGAACATAAAAATTTTAAATTTGTTATGGTCGGTGACGGAACATTGAGACCGGAATTTGAAAGTTTAATAGAAAAATATAATATCAAAGAAAACATCTTTCTGTTAGGTTGGAGAAGAGACATTGCAAATGTCCTTCATTCAAGCGATTTTTTTGTTATGACTTCCTTATGGGAAGGTTTACCGATCTCAACAATAGAGGCAATGACTTGCGGTTTGGCACCGATTGTTAATGCCGTTGACGGTCAAAAAGAAATTGTTAAGGACGGAATAAACGGTTTTTTAATACCGCCCTATAATATTGATGAAACTTGTTATAAAATCTTATATTTGGCAGAAAATCCCGAAATTAAATCTAAAATGGAACGGGAAGCAAAAAACAGTATAGACGAAACATATGGCATAGAATACATGATAAAACAACACGAACTGTTGTATAATGCTTTAAAAAAAAGATAAAAAATATTATAATATAAAAATCATTTTATGTTATAATAGCAGTTTAGGGCTGAGGGTTGAGAGCTTAGAGTTTATTTAAGGTGCCATTGTGGGTTGCAGACCCGCAATCTATTAAAAAATAAGTCTGAAGGACATCAAAAGAAAACTATCAGCTCTCAGCTAAGAACACGAAGTGTTCGTTCTCAGCTTATCAGCTAAAAAATTTGTTTCACAATTTTTTTTAAAATAATAAGGAGAAAGCTCAAATGGAAAATTATGGGAAATTTGACAAAGTATGCCAAATTCTTGATGAAAACGGCAGAGATAAAGCTCGTTTAATCCCGATTTTGCAGGCAGTTCAGGAAGTTTATAATTATCTTCCGGAAGAAATTTTAACCTTTATCGCATCTGCATTGGATATCTCTCCTGCAAGAGTTTACGGTGTTGCAACTTTTTTTGCACATTTTACATTGAAGGCAAAAGGTAAGCACATTATTAAAGTTTGTGACGGAACCGCATGCCATGTAAAAAGATCAAGCACAATCATTGAGGCAATAAGGACAAAACTTAAACTTACGGATAAAGAAAATACTACAAAGGATATGTTATTTACATTGGAAACGGTTTCTTGTTTAGGTGCTTGCGGGCTTGCACCTGCAATGGTTATAGATAACGAAGTTTACGGGCAGGTTACACCTGAAAAAGTTACAAAACTTATTGACGATATGATTAAACAGGAGGAAAAATAATGTCTGTAGATTTAGATAAAATTTCCGGTAAAATTCAAAAAGCATTTAAGCAAATTTCCAAAAGAATAATAATTTGTGCGGGAACCGGTTGTGTTGCTAACGGTTCTTTAAAAGTTTATGATGAATTTTTAAAATTGACAAAAGAACAAAATATAGATGTTTGCATAGAATTAAATGACGAAAGCAAAGGAACACTTGTTTCCAAAAGCGGTTGTCAGGGGTTTTGTCAAATGGGGCCGTTGGTTTCCATATTAAAAGGTAATGATGATATACTTTACACTAAAGTAAAAGTTGAAGATGTAAAAGAAATAATAGAAAAAAGCATAATAAAAGATGAAGTTGTTGAAAGATTATGTTATAAAGATAAAGATAAGTTTTATAAAGGTCATGCGGAAATTCCTTTTTATGCAAAACAAAAAAGATATGTTCTTAAAAATTGCGGTTTTATAGGAGCCGAAGATATAGAAGAATATATAAGTAAAGGCGGTTATGCTTCTGCCAAAAAAGCTTGTTTGGAAATGACCGATGAACAGATTTGTAAAGAATTACTTGATTCCGGTTTAAGAGGAAGAGGCGGCGCGGGTTTCCCCACCGGGAGAAAATGGGATTTAACAAGAGTTCAACCAGGTCCTAAAAAATATGTTATTTGTAACGGTGATGAAGGTGATCCGGGTGCATTTATGGACAGAAGTGTTCTTGAAGGTAACCCTCACAGTGTTATTGAAGGTATGATAATAGCTGCAAAAGCAATAGGTGCCGATGAAGGTTATGTTTATGTCAGAACGGAATATCATTTGGCAGTTGAAAGAATGAAAAATGCCATTAAAAAAGCAGAAGAAATCGGAGTATTAGGCAAAAATCTTTTCGGTTCGGATTTCAGTTTTACGCTTCATGTTATGGAAGGAGCAGGAGCATTTGTTTGCGGTGAAGAAACTGCATTAATTGCTTCCGTTGAAGGTAAAAGAGGTATGCCTAAACCGAAACCTCCTTTTCCCGCACAACACGGATTATGGGATAAACCTACCGTAATTAATAATGTTGAAACATTATCAACGGTTCCTTTGGTAATAAGAGACGGTGCCGATTATTATAAAAAAATAGGAGTTCCTACATCTACCGGAACAAAAACATTTGCAATAACGGGTTATGTTAAAAATACGGGGCTTATAGAAGTTCCTTTCGGAACAACATTAAGGGAAATTTTATTTGATATAGCAGGCGGAGTTACCGACGATAAAGGTAATGTTTCCGAAGATGCATTTAAAGCGGTTCAAATAGGCGGACCTTCAGGTGCATGTTTAACAAGAGAACATCTTGATTTACCTCTTGATTTTGACTCGTTAAGAAAAGCGGGTGCAATGGTCGGTTCGGGCGGACTTGTTGTTATGAACCAAACAACATGTATGGTAAATACCGCAAAATTCTTCATGCAGTTTACACAAAGCGAATCTTGCGGTAAATGCGTTCTTTGCAGGGAAGGAACGAAACAAATGTTGATGATGCTTGAAGATATTACCGAAGGAAGAGCCGACGAAAATACGATTCCTTTACTTGAACAGTTGGCAAATGCCGTTAGGGTAGGTTCGTTATGTGCTTTAGGCAAAACTGCACCCAATCCGGTATTATCTACTTTAAAATATTTCAGAGACGAATATGATGCACATGTTAAAGAAAAAAGATGCCCTGCAGGAGTATGTTCAAGGTTAACTCAAATTACAATAGATCAAACAAAATGTATAGGTTGCACTGCTTGTGCAAGAAAGTGTCCCGTAGGTGCAATTAAAGGTGCATTAAAACAAAAACATTCTATAGACCAAAGTATATGTGTAAAATGCGGTGCTTGTGTTTCTACATGTAAATTTGGTGCTGTTAAGAGAGGATAATATTATGGAAAAAACATTAACTATTAACGGTAAAAAAGTTTCTTTTGATAAAGAAAAAAATCTTTTGGAAGTTATAAGAAAAGCAAATATAGAGTTACCTACATTTTGTTATCATTCCGAACT
>ONEP01000148.1 GCA_900316875.1 Candidatus Ruminimicrobium bovinum | reverse complement strand
GGACCTAAATATTTCAAAACATTATCTTTCCTTACCTGTGCCAGTTTTGCCGCAAGTTTATGTGCAAGCATTATGGGTAACGGCATAAGTTCTTCCGTTTCCGAACATGCAAAACCTATCATTAACCCCTGGTCACCGGCACCGCCGGTATCAACCCCCATTGCGATATCGGGTGATTGTGTATTTATCGTTTCCATTATTGCACAATTTCTATAATCAAAACCGAATTTGGAATCCGTATAACCTATGTTTTTTATTGCATTTCTTACAATTTCGGTTCTGTTTATATTTGCGGTTGTAGTAATTTCACCGCCGATAATTATAAGCCCGTTACATGCAAAAGTTTCACAAGCTACCCTTGCTTTCGGGTCAATAGCCAATATCGCATCTAAAATACTGTCGGAAATTATATCGCAAAGTTTATCAGGATGCCCCTCGGTTACCGACTCCGAGGTAAAAATCCAATTATTAGAAATATTTTCCACTTGATTAAAATCTCCCGTTATTTGGTATTAAATAAAATGCCGTTATATACCGATAATTTTTGAGGAACTTTTATATCAACTATAGTTGAGTTCAAATTAACATTTTTACCTATAACGACATTGTCCCATATTATTGAATCTTTAATTATACTGTCATCTTTTATTACAACATTATTTCCTATAACGGTTCCGTTATCTATAACCACATTTTTACCTATAACACAATTTTTACCTATAACTGCTTTGCCTATTAATTTTGCAGTTTTATCTATAACGGTATTTTTACCCGTTATAACGTCGGAATTTTTATAATGTTTTCCGTCTATATTTACGCGAACAATTCCTTCCAAAGCAGACTTGGTTCCGTTTTGATATTCGGAAATACTTCCTATGTCCGTCCAATAACCGTTCATAACATAAGAATAAATATTTTTTTTCATTTTCAAAAGCTTAGGCCATAAATCTTTGCCGAAATCATAAAACCCTTCCGGAATATATTTAAAGATTTCAGGTTCAAAAACATAAATGCCGGTATTTACCGTATTTGAAAAAACGGAACTCCATGTAGGTTTTTCGACAAAATTTATTATTCTGTTATATCTGTCCGATATCGCAATTCCGTATTCGTATTTTGCATCAACCTGTTTTAAAACCATAGTTGCCAAAGATTTTTTTCTTTTATGAAATTCAACAACAGATGTTATATCTATATCGCACAAATTATCACCCGATAAAACGACAAAAGTAGAATTAAAATATTTTTGACATTTTTTTAAACCGCCGGCCGTTCCGAGCAAATTTTCTTCTTTGGAATAATTTATTTCCATTCCTATATTTTTACCGTTGCCGAAATAATTTGAAATTGAATCCGCCATAAAATGTAAATTCATAACAACAGAATTTATGTTATGTTTTTTTAAATTATCAAGCGTATGTGCAATAACAGGTTTATTAACCAACGGTATCATCGGCTTTGGTAATTTTAATGTTAAAGGTCTTAGTCTGTTACCTATACCTGCTGCCAAAATAAATGCTTTCACTTTCAACTCCTGTAAAAATTTGCTTTACAAATTTTTATTATACTATTTACAAATAAACATCACAAGTTTTTGTAGCATAAAAGCTTCATCAACAGAGCTTTGGGTTTTTATTGCAATATCGGTTTTTAAAATATTTTCAAGACAATTTTTTAAATGTTCCAATTTATATTTTGAAAGCCCTGCCGAATATTTTTTTCTGAAATCAAAAAAAGCGGGAATTCTTATATAATCCATAACCTCTTCTTGAGAATAATTTTTTTCTTTTAAAAGACTTTTTGCAATAAGTAAGCGCCTTACGGTTGTTGATATTGCAGAAAGTATGGGAATTGCTTTTTCCCCGGTCTGCAACATTTTATTAAGTATAAACAAAGCTTTTTGTAAGTTTTTATTTTCAATCTCGGCAGTAAACATATATATATTTATTTCTTTTGTAAAACCGCTTATTTTTATAAAATCTTCTTCTGTCACATTACTTGCTTTATTACCCAAATATATACATATTTTTTCTATTTCATTTGATAAAGCAAGCATATCCGTTCCCGTATCCTGCACTATTTGTTGACATAAATTAAAAGATATACTTTTTTTCCTTGATAAAAATTCTTCTTTAACAAAATTTATTGCATCACGTTCGTAAATTTTTTTACAGTCAACACAAACCGTTTTTTTTGAATCGATACATAAACTTATTAAATCTTTTCTTTTTGCCTTCAAATCTTTAATTTTATCGTTGTATAATATTATCAAGCAAGTTGTTTCAACAGGTTTTTCTATTAAAGTTGCAAATTGTTTAAAATCATCATTTTTTAATTTATTTGCCATTTTTAATACGACAACTCTTTTTTCGCCTAAAAACGGCAAAGTCTGCGCCGCAGTCAAAACGGCATTTATATCCAAGTCCGGTGCTTGAAAAATTTCCGTATTTAAAGTATCCGCATTAATTTTTTGAATAACATGTTTAAAACATTTATCAAGCAAAAAAATCTCTTCACCCGCAAAAAAATATACGGGATAAGTATCTTTTGAAGATATTTGTTTATCAAATTGCAAACAAGTTACGGGCTTCATTTTTTATAAACCATGTGCCTATCCGGAGTTGAACCGGAATCATCGGTTCCGGAAACCGAGGCTCTATCCGATTAAGCTATAGGCACATATCATTTTTTTTCAAATTCTATTACTTTTTTTATTATATTTTTTATATACTCCGATTTTGTATATTCAAGTATTCTATTTAAATATTTCAATTCTTTTGCTTTATTATGATACAAATTATTATATGATTCTATCAACAATAAATCTATTGCTTCAACATCATTATTTTTTGATTTAAAATCCAACAATAAATTTTGTGCTTCCTTAAATTTTCCGGAAAGCAAATATAAATGTGCCAAATTACAATAAATTTCAACATCAGGTTGTTCTTCATCAACAAAAGGAAGTATTTCTTCTATGGCTTTATCAAAATGCAATTTACTTTTGTATATATCGGCAAGTAATAATGCAGTTTTTTTATTTTTACCGTCAATATTTTCCAAAATATATTGAGCTTGTTCCGTTTTTCCGGTTTCTTTTGCCGATATTGCCATATTTATATAATCATTTGATGATAAATCTTTTTTATTTTCCAAAGATTTTTTTCTTGCTTTTTCAAAATATTCCAAAGATGTTTTATAAAAACCTTGTGTATTATAAATATTAGCCAAGTTAATTAATGCTTCAATGTTATACTTATCAACATCCAAACATTCTTTAAATTTAACTATTGCAAGTTCATTTAAACCGTTATTTTTGTATATATTTCCCAGCAACAATTTTGTTTCCTTTTTTTTGGGATATAAATACTGTGCTTCCTGACCTGCTTCGGATGCTTTTTCCGTTTTTGATAAAGCCAAATATGCTTTTGCCAAGTTATAATAAATATTATATTTCTGTTTTTTTGACAATTTAAAAGTTAAAAGGTCATCCGCTACGGAAACGGCACTTTCATAATTTCCTAAGTTTATATAATAATAAAAAAGCTCTTTATTTGCCTTCATTTTTTGTTTTGTCGTTTTTGCATGCTGAAAATTTGCCATCAAATCCTCTTCCGTTTTTATTCCGTTGCAAAAACACGTTTGTGAAAAAGAAAAAAACAATATTAGAATTAATAAATGTATTTTTATTTTCTTATAAAACATTTTTTTCTCTTTGTATAAATTCATTTGTCTTATTAATATCACCTTTATTAATATTTAACAACATATTGTAATAATACAAACTTTTTTCTTTGTTTCCAAGCATGTCATAACATACAATCAGTTTGGAGTAAACGCTATTTTTATCAAAATTTACAATTTTTTCCAAAATATTTATTGCTTCGCTATAATTTTTTTCATGCATATAAACAACAGATAAAACATATAAATTAAAAATATTTTTATATCCCGTCTTTTGTGCAATTAATGTAGTTTTTTTAGAAGCTTCTTCAAAATATCCGTATTTTAGCAAATTATACGAATACAAATTTGACATAAATATATTATAATTCGGATATTCAGTGTCTATAGCTTCAAAAAAAGCAAGTTCATTTTGAAAAAAATGACAATTAGAAACTGTTACATTCAAGGATATTATAATAAAGACACTTAAGATAATATATACAATTTTTTCTTTTAGAAATTTTAATATGAAAGAACAAAACGGAATTATTAAAAATATTAATGGTATGTATATTCTGCTACCTTGAAAAAACAACTGCCCTGCCATCAAACTTATTGCAAAAATTATAATAGGCAAAATAAAACAAAGTATTTTTTCATTTTTATCCAAATTACAAAAAAAAGAAAATAAAAAACTTAAACTAAAGGAAATTAGACCAAGTATTAAAATTTTTGTACCAAAATATGCCGAAAAATGTATTTTAAAAAAATAAACCGAGAAATAATAATCAAAAACAGTTTTTATGTTATATATTAAGTTAAACAAATATCTTGTAGGATTAAAAATATTATATGATAAAGTTTTATATATTGTAAGGAAACATAAAACTGCAACTATATATATTCCTAAAACAGTAAAAAATTTTTTGCTTATTTGTTTATCATATATAAGCCAATATAAAACATAAAACAGAGGGAAAAATATTGAACTTTCTTTTGTAAAAAGTGTAGTTATAAAAAATATTAAATGAAAAAACAATAATATTGTTTTTTTCTTTTTTAAATATTCAAAAAGAAATATTAAAGATAACAACAAAAATATACATAACAACAGTTCATTTCTTCCCGGTATCCAAGCTACGGCAAAAATATTAACAGGATGAGCACTAAATAAAAGTGCAGCTAAAAAAGAAACATACTTACTAAAATAGTATCTTTTTAAAAAAAACATCAATATTACACAACAGAAAGAATGTAACAATACATTTGTTGTATGCATTGTTGAAGGAGATTGATTTATATAATTATCAATAAAAAAAGAAAATGACAACAAAGGTCTGTAATATGTTTTTGATGTATCACTAAGTAAAACATTTTTTGTAAAAATATCTTTAACAGAATAATCATCAAACATAAAATTTATAAAAGAATCATCATCTATACCGCTAATATTATAATTTGTTGTTTGTAAATATAAGGTAATAGAAAAAGCAAAAACTATAAAATACAGAAACAACGTTAAAAATTTACTATTTATAAAATTCTGCTGGAAATTATAAAATATTTTTTTCATAAGTTTTATCTATAATCAATTTTTTAATTTTTTTTATATTTTTTTTGCCTGCAATAAAACCTGCATCTATACATTCCGCGGCTTTATTTAATTCTATTGCAGAAACATCACTTACCTGCGGTGAAATTATAATATCCGACATTTTTAAATTATTTTTATCACTTTGTTGTCCTTGAATATATATTGTTTGAAAAAGTGAAGAAAAAACATTATTGTAAGGATTTTTTGTAATATCGGCACTAACGGCAACAGTTATTACAATATCCGGTTCAAAAAGTTTAGCAACCGATACCGGTATATTTTCAACCAATCCGCCATCAACCAAAAACCTTTG
>ONEP01000043.1 GCA_900316875.1 Candidatus Ruminimicrobium bovinum | reverse complement strand
TAATAGAAAGTAATACAAATAATTCAACGACATTAAATTTGTTGAAAGAAAAAGTAAACGGATTGGCATATTCAAATGTTTATAATGGTGCTGATTTATATAGCGATACGGGATTAGTCCGTCCGAATGAAATAACAAATACGGGAATATTGTTTTTTATATTATTTGCAATATTGGTAGTAAGAATAAAAGATACAATAGCAGTATTATATAATAATAGAAATATAGTAATAAACCGACTTGGTTAAAGTAGTATAAAAAGACCAAATCGGTTTTCTTTTTGGAGGAGAAAATGAAAAAAGTACAAAAGATGTTCAGGAAAGCAGTATCAATGATAGTAGCAGTATGTTTGATGGTAGGGATATCAAACATACCTGTATATGCTGGAGCAGTTGCAATATCACCGACAAAAACAACTGATGCTGTACTATCACAACCTTATTATACACCTTCGCAAATAGTAAAAAAAGCATCAGGCAAACCTAAAACAACAGTAACTAAGAAAAAAGCAAAAACAGTTTCGTTAACGACACAAATAACAAATAAATACACAAAAAAAGGTTTGCAAGCATTACAGGCATTTGCTAATAGGGTAGGGTTAACATTAAAAACGGTGTATAATGCATTTGTAAAAATGGGAGTAACAAAAACACAGATGAAAAAAGTAGCTTCAAATATGTTAAGACTTATTAATAAAGGGGAAAATTTTGTTTGTTGTGCATCACTTGCAGTAGGTGCATATTTGAATATAAGCAGATATTTGGCGGCAGTTTATAATTTAGCAGGAGATATAGCTTGCGGTGCATTCAACAGCAGCACAAAAGCATTTAACGGAACAGGATATGGAAGTACGCTTGCAATTCAAAAAAACGGATATAAAAATGCAAAAGATTATAATATAAAAACAAAAGATTTTATTTCCGGTTTGGATAAAGGACAGAAAGCTATGTTAAATGTTGAGTGTTATAATTCAAAAGGGACTTTTGTAGCTTCTCATGCATTAACCGTAAAAAGAGAAAAAGACGGTAAATATTCAGTATATGATATATTGATAAACGGCGGGAATAAAATAACATATACGGCTACAGAATTTAAAAAGTTTTTAAACGGGAAAAGTGCAAAAGGGAAAACTTCATCCGGAAGAACAATAACAAAACCTGTATATTTGAATTCTGAATATAGTTATCTTCGGTATAAATTTACAGATACAGATGGAACAATGTTTGTGACAACACATTCTAAAGATATAGCACAAGCAGCTTTTAAAACAACACCGGCTTATAAATATATGAAAGATTCTCTTTCTATAATAAATAAACTTTTAAAACAGAAAGGAGTAAGCAGTTTAGCAAAGACATGGCTTAAAAAAGCAAAAAATTTAGTTAACAGTTATATGAATAATTCAAAAAGTTATCAGGATAAATATTCGTTTGGTCATAAAATGCTTTCTTCAATGAAAAAAATAGCAGAAGAAAAAGCAAGTATATTGTCTTTAGTTAAATACTCATCATATTCAAAGAAAAACACTATTTATCATGTAGTATATCCTCTTAGAACCGTTTTAAAAAATAATATAACATATAAAATATATACAAAATATGGAGAAGACGGAATAAATTTGATAGAGGAATTTTCTAAAGACTATAAATTAAAAGAAGCTGATGTATATAATATATTTGTAAAAAACAAAGTAACAAAAAAACAAATAGAAAATCATTTTGATTATTTAAGATATTTGATGTATAAAATGGCAAACGGATTTGAAATTTTCAATGATTCATTTGAACATGATATTTACAATGATTCATTTATTAAATCCGGTGATGGAATAAAGGAATCATTGAAAGAAATAAAGCAATTATTAGGGAAATAGTTTTTTTGACTCCATAAATTCATAATTGGAAAATTATTAAAAAGGAAAAATATGAAAAAAAGAATAATAAAGAAAGCAGTATCAATGATAGTAGCAGTATGTTTAATGATAGGTATAGCAAACATACCGGTATATGCGGGAGCAAGTGCAATATCGGCAGTGAAAACGACAGATGCAGTACTTTCTAAAGAATATGTAACCCCATCCCAAGCGGTAAAGAAAGCAGTAAAAAG
>ONEP01000022.1 GCA_900316875.1 Candidatus Ruminimicrobium bovinum | reverse complement strand
TTTTCCTTGTTTATTTTCCTTAAATTCTATTAGTGTATGTGTTTTTAGGAGTAATTGGGGTTTGTATTTTGTTCTTTTCTTTTTTCTATTTGTGAAATAGTGTTTATTTTATGTTTCAAGTATTTTTTAGGTTCTCCTAAATTGTTATAAGTATGTGTTTATTTTGTGAGTATAAAATTTTGTATAATAAAAGTATTATTTATCCTTAATTCATGAATATAGAAAATAATTAGCAATTGATACTCTTTTAATCGTATTTTAAAAACTATTTCATTAATTATAATATATTACCCTCTTTTTTTATTATACTAAATAATTTAATTTTTGTGTGTATGTTGTTATATAAATTTGCAATTCTGGGAGAGTCTTGGAGAGTCATTTTTTACCTTTGAAAATATATAATTTTCACATAATCCCCCCCAGACTAAAAAAAATATTATATATTTTCCTTGCATTTTTCTTGTTTTCCCTGCCGTTTTTCTATTATTTTTGCATTATTATATTATTACTTACTGTGGTTGTTCTGGTTAATTAATTTTAAACTAATTTAAAGTTTTTTTATTCAATAACCTAAAAGTAGCAAGAATTAGATTAAAAGAAGGTAAAGTAACAAAGGTAGCAAAATAAATTTGTATTTGCTACCTTTTTGCTACCAGCCGTAAAATCGTTTATAGCTTAAAAGAAGCATGGAACTTCGGTAGATTAAACAATTTTTTTACCCAAAAAATAAAGGTAGCAGGTAGAATTTTTACACACACATTTTTTTTCAAAAAAAAAATTTTCAAAAAAAAATTTTCAAAAAAAAAATTTTCTTAATATAAAGTAAATATATTCTACCTTGCTACCATAAAATAATAATAATAATAAATAGTATAAATAAATAATAATATGGAGTAATATGGGAAAAGGAGCTTTTTTAGGGCGGTAGCAAAAAGGTAGCAAAATAAAATTTCATTTGCTACCTTGCTACTTTTACTTATTTTCAACTAATTCACCCTTATTTGTTTTGGTTTTTTCATCGACTTTTTTATCTTTAGTTAAATCTAAATTAAAACTAAACAGATTATTAATTAATTCGTTAATTGATAAATAAAAGCCTCTAATGTTTTTAGGGTTTTTAGAACCTTCAACTTTAATCTTATTTTGTTTTGTAATATACTTTTCATAACTTTCGTTATAATCTTCCTTTCCCATTTTCTCTTTTAAAATATCAGTTAAACCTAAATAATCTAATATAGACCCTATTTCAACAGTTTCCTCAACATTATTATTAACAAATTTAGTTAAACGTGCAAAGTTAATAAGAAAATGTTTGTCAGAACCTTCTTTACAATATCTGTTATAAGTTATGAAATCAAAATCATTATTTTTAACTGATTCTATAAAGTGTCTTGGAGTATATTCATTATTAATTACTTTGTTTTTCTTTTTAAATTCAGTATTTAATAATTTTATTACTTCTTTACTTATATCATAATCATAATTACTTGAATCTTCTGTTATTTCATACATTTCAGGGAGGAACTCAACTTTTTCACCTATAGCTTTAGAGGTGTCGTCAGCTATTTCATGTAATAAATCTATAGTTAATTTTTCAGGGTTGAATAATCTTTTATCTTTAGATTCAATTAATGGTATGATTTTTTTCTTATATTCATTTCCTATTAATGCTAATTTTCTTAATACTGTTCCTTCTGTGTCGGCTGGTATGTATGTTTCATCAAATTTTTTTCTATCTTCTTTAGTAACATAACTTTTAGAAGTATAATCTCTTATCTTGTATCGTTCTCTTATATAGTCTTTAAACTCCATTCTTTCATTTAACAGGAATACAGGTAAAGCAAAAGCGTTGAAAACATCACTTTTCTTATTATCTGCTCTGTTTTTAGTTATTCTTGTTGTTTTGTCTTGTGTTGCTTTTTTCATTACATCAGGAGTTTCAGGTTGATTTAATAAATTATAACATTCATCAAAAGACTTACAGAAACTGTCTTCCTCTAATTTTGAACCTAAAACTCTAACTGTAGCTCCTGAATTCTCTTCATCAGTTATTAAATAGAATAATCTTCCTAAACTTATAGCTCCTGATTTATTTCCTTTTGTTTTACCTATCAGAATTAAAGAATAGATTCCTGTTTTATAACCTATCTGTTTTAAACAATAGCTGAAAGGACTCCATAACATAAATCTATAAACTGTTGAATCATTGGCTTTTCCTTCAGCCGTCCGAGCAGTCATGATTTCATTAAGTAACTTTATAGCTTCAGCTACATCTTTAGTAGTATATTCTTTAAGATTTTGTAGTTTAGAATTTTCTACTACTTTTCCATTCACTATATAAAAGCCTTTAAGATATGCTTCTGTTTTAGTGGTTATTCGTTCGTTTTTAGTACCGTCAATAATGAAATAGTTTAGTATTTCATCGATAAAGTCTTTTCTTGCATTATAAAAAACTTTGGCTTTTTTGAATTCAGTTACTAATTCATTATTAGTTAAATATTCAGCTGTTATTTCTTTTTTAAATGTTAGATTGTTATAGGTTACATTATAAACTGGTTCTAATATGCCTAATGAATCTAATATTATTTCTACTTTTTTAATAATAACATTAGCTACAGAAACAGTTTTAGTTTCCATATGTCCCTTCTTATTTTTGCTTTCTGTAATCTTTTCAATTCCTTTTTTACTTTGTAAGTAATAGGAATTATCATCAGAAAATATATTTCCAAATATAATATCATTAACAGTATCTTTATTTTCTTCAATTTCGTTAGTAGCTTCTTCAAATTCCTTAACATGTGTAGTTTTGAATATTCTTTTATCTAAATTGTTTAAACTTGCCCTAATATCTCTTTCAAAGAATTTTGGGAGTTTTATTCCTTCAGATTCTAAATATTCCTCCAGTTCTTTAATTTTCACTATTTCAAAAAAATTATTTTTGAACTTGAATTTAAAAGAATCTACTTCTTTTCCTGTTTTACTATATCTGAAAGAACCAATTTTTTTATTAAAATCTATTGTTAAGTCAATTCCTTCAAGTAAGCCTTCATATTTTAACCATTTATTATGATTCTCACCCATTAAATAAACAGAAACTTCATTTTCATTAATAGTAATTGTTGTTATCTTTTCTTTTCTGAATTGTTTATTACAAATATTATCTAATTCATCAGAAAAAACATTCATATTAAAATTATTATCTCTTTGTTGTATGAGTTCACAAAGCTTGGGTAAACCAGCCTTATTTTCTTGTCTGTCATAATTTTTCAGTACCGTTTTAATAAAATCTTGGCTGTTATCAAATATACCGCCAATTTTTTTTACAATACCTTCGGCTATTTGGCTGGAACTGTCTTTACTAATATGATAACTAAAATAACCTCCTAAATATAAAGCCCCATTATGTTTTGCACCATCTATTATTGGAAATATTGGAGTAACTAATTCAATTACTTTTTTTATTTCCTCTTGAGATAAACTTTTTAAATTACCATGGGATTTGGATTTATCAGTATCATTATTTTTATTATAAGTAACTTGTGTGGGTTCGTCTGCTATAGTTGGTTTGTAAGTATAACCTTTACTTACTAATGTATCTATTATTAGCTGGTTTAAGTCCTCTACAATATCCATACCAGCCAACTTATTTAACTCACTAATTACTTGATATTCTCCAGTTCTGGTTTTACTACCTGCTAATACAGTTTGTTTTTTGTCTTGGTTTGTGAATACCTCTATACTATCATTTAAACATTTACCAGCTAATTCTTTAATTTTAAAGTCCTTTGGGAAATATAAGCTGTGACTTGTTGTACTGGTATCTGGCTGGGTTTTCTTATTCCAGTAATATATATGGTATCCTCCAGATTGTGTTTGTACTATTATACAGTTAGGTAAATCTTTTAAATCCCCATATATTAGCTTTTGAGTTTCTTTTTTAATGTTTAAGTCTGGATTGTCTTCACTGGTTTTGTATCCATCAATATCTATACATGCAATACTATAACCATTTCGTTTGTTACCATAACCAATAATTACACCATAATTACCTCTATGATATTTTAAACCAACTTGTGTATACTCTTTACCATTTTTGGTTTTGTATTTAAGTTCCTCTGTAAGTGGGTATACTTTTTTATTCCAGTTGGTAATTAATGGGTATTTATCCCATCTTGTTAATGGTACTACATTTATTTTACCTTGTTGTATATGTTCCTCCAAGTCTGGTAATTGTTCAGTTAATCGTTTGTACTGGACGCTTATTTTAGGCTCTGTTGCCTCTAAATCTGCTAAAAGGGCGTCTATGTCTTCATCAGTAAATTCTAAATCGTCATCAATAGTTTTTCTTTCCTTTCTTTCAGCATTATTATTATTTTTCATTTTTTAACCTCCATTTGTATTTTATTTTAGAAAAGTTTTTTTTAAACCCTGTAATGGAGGAAAAAAACGTTAAAAAACTAGAATCAAAGCATTAAACGATTAGAATCAAACAAAGAAAATATTATAAAAATAAGCTTATATATAAATATAATGAAATACAAATTATATTATAAGCAAAGTTTTTATAATACTTTGTTCCTCGTACTATTCGCTTTGATTCAGTTTTTTAAAAGTCTATTTCTTCATCTAATTACAGGTTTTTAAAAAACTTTTTCAAGCTTATTAATTGATATCTTTTTTTAATTATTTATAATTATTTGTTTTATTATATTCTCCGTTATTTTTTTTGTAATTAATAACAATATATATTCTTTTTATTAGTCAAGAAGATTTTTAGCCAAGAAATAACATCTTCTGAAATTGGATCCAAAATTCATGGGGTTAAAATTCTTTATTATATAACTCCAATAATGTTTTTAGAAAATGATTACTTGTTAAATCCCCTTTGGCTTTATCAAATTCTTTTTTAACATCATAAGTTAATCGTATACTATAAACTTCACTGTCAACAACCGGTGGGGAATTTAATTCTATCGATTATTATTATGCAGTCTTCAAAGTCTTCAGCTATTTTTACTGTGTGCTTCCTCTAAATGATTCAGCATTTAAACTAATCTTGTTTTAAAATTTAAATCAATATTTTTAGAGAGCTATCGCTAAAACAGCCATTATTCAAGTGTTTTTGATGTTCTCATCAATTTATGTTAAAATG
>ONEP01000020.1 GCA_900316875.1 Candidatus Ruminimicrobium bovinum | reverse complement strand
TTTTTTATTTTAATTTTTTTATTTATAAATGCAGTCGTTTTTTCCGAACAAACAAATAAAGGACCGCAACAAACATTAACTTTAATAAACGAAGGTAAAAACGACGAGGCGATAGCACAAATAAAAAATGATTTGCTTCAAAAAGAAACTGCGGATAAATACATTTTGATAGCTATTGCTTATATTGAAGAAGAACAATTTTTTTTAGCGGAAGAAAGTTTAAACAAAGCTCTTTCTTTACAACCCAAGGCCGTTCCCGCATACTATATGCTTGCAATGCTTTATGAAAAACAAAAACTTTGGGATAAAGCAATACAAAAATGGGAAAATATTTGTAAATATACTAAAAATGAAAAATTAAAAGAATTGGCACAAAAACATTTGGAACAATTAAAAGGTGATTTATGAAAATAAAATTTTATTTTCTTCTTTTAATTGCATTTTGCTTTTCGGGATGTGTTTCTTCAAGTGCCGTATATAAACAGGATTACGATTTTTCAAAAATAAAAAATGTTTACGTGGAAAACGGTTCTTATTCGTCACAAACACAGGCAATAAGGGACTCCATTATAAAACAATTGATGTCAAAAGGTTTTAATTTAAAAGCTTCAAGTGCCGAAGCCGATATTATAGTTGATTATTCAATAACCGAATATCAACCGGGTAAAAAGTATTTAATTCATAAAGATGAACCGTATCCGTATCGTGAACCGATACACCACGGGCCAAGGCATACAAATACGGTTATTGTCCATAACGACCCTGTAGAAGTCAGCGGTTCTTCCGTCTATGATTTGGGAACGGCTTTCGGTGTTGATAATGCAACGGTTATTGCAAGTAATGCAACAGTAGGTGTTTCTTTAACAATAAAAGATGTTGCTACAAAGGATATTATTTGGACAAACTCTTATACTTATGAAGGGCTTGATTTAACTTCGGCTGTTGACGGTGTAATAAGATATATATTAAAAGCTTTTCCTCCTCCTCCGGAACAAATTAAAAATTAAAGGAGAATTATTATGAAAAAATTTTTACTTCCGGCTTTACTTGTAAGTTTTATTTGCGGTAATTTATTTGCAATTTCGGTTACCATATACAACAACGATTTGGCACTTATAAAAGATAAAAAAGAAGTTACTTTAAAAAAAGGTATTCAAAAAATAGAAATAGATAATGTTGCAACAAACATAGACCCTACATCCGTGTTGCCTAAATTTTCACATTCCTCCGACAAAATAAAAATAAACGAGCAAAATTTCGACTACGATTTGGTAAATACAAATAAACTTTTACAACAATACATAGGTAAAGATATTGAAATAGAAAAAGAATCATCCGGTTCCAAAAAAGAAGTTGTCTCCGGCACTCTTTTAGCCGTTAACGGCGGAATGGTTCTGCAAACAAAAGATAAAATTATTCTTAATCCGAAAGGGGAAGTTTCATTGCCAAAATTGCCGGAAGGGCTTCGTTTAAAACCTACTTTGTCATGGGTAATAGACAGCCGTTTTGAAGGTAATAATAATTTGGAATTTACTTATCAAACAAGCGGTATTTCTTGGGTAAGTGATTATATAGTAGTGTTGGCAGATAACGATTCAAGTTTGGATATTACCGGTTGGGTTACAATAAACAACTATTCCGGTGCAACTTACAATGATGCAAAATTAAAACTTGTTGCAGGTGATGTAAATATAGTTAGGGAACAACCCAGACGGCTTTATGCCGCAAAAAATGTTATGGCAGTATCGGCACAAGCTATGGATGAAGCCGGCGGTTTTGAAGAAAGAGGTCTTTTCGAATATCACATATATGATTTATCAAGACAAACTACAATAAAAAACAATGAAAAAAAACAAATACAATTAATGACGGCACAAAAAGTTCCGGCAAAAAAGAAATATATTTATAATGCATATACCGATGCAGGTAAGGTGTTTACTTATTTATCTTTTAAAAATGATAAAAAATCAAATTTAGGTATAGCTTTACCGAAAGGAAAAGTGCGGGTTTATAAAACCGATGCGGAAGCATTGGAATTTATAGGCGAGGATAAAATAGACCATACACCCGAAAATAAAGATATGGATTTAAAGTTGGGTAAAGTTTTTGATGTGGCGGTTACAAGAACACAAAAAGAATATAAAAAGCTTTCTTCAACATCACATCAGGAAAGTTATGTTATAGAATTTACTAATTCAAAAAAAGAAGATATTGAAATTGAGGTTGAAGAAAATTTAGGTGTAAGTTGGAAAATAACCGAAAGTTCCGATAAATATACAAAAAAGAATTCTAATGTAATAGTTTTTAAAATAAAAGTTCCGGCAGGTAAAACTTATAATGTATCATATACGGTAAAATACCAATGAAAAAAATAAATATATCAAAAAAAATCGACCATACATTGTTGGCTCCAAATGCTACATTGGAACAATTTAAAAAGTTGTGTGACGAAGCAGTTGAAAACGAATTTTATTCTGTATGTGTTCCGCCGTTTATGGTAAAAAGCTGTAAAAAATGTTTGGCAGATACCGATATAAAAATTTGCACTGTTGTAGGGTTTCCGTTGGGGTATAATTCTTATTTAACAAAAATGGTTGAAGCAAAAGAACTTATAAATAACGGTGCGGATGAAATTGATGCCGTTATAAATATATCGGCATTAAAATCTGGAGATTTTGATTTTATCAATAAGGAAGTAAAAAGTTTAAGGCAGGCATGCGGTAAAAATATTTTAAAAATAATAATAGAAACTGCTTATTTAACGGATAAAGAAAAAACGGAAGTTTCAAAAATTATTTTGAAAAACGGAGCCGATTTTATAAAAACATCAACGGGCTTTGCTCCGTCGGGTGCAAAAATAGAAGATGTAAAATTAATAAAATCCGTAGTCGGTAAAAATATAAGAATAAAAGCTGCAGGCGGAATTTCAACTTATGAACAAGCCGTAGCAATGATTGATGCCGGTGCAAGCAGAATAGGTAGCTCTAAAAGTTTAAATATTGTAAAATAATAAAAATTGCTTTCAGCAATTTTTGAAGATTAGAAGATTGGAAGAAAAAGAGAAAAAAGTTTTTTTAGTTTGTCATTCCCGAAGGTTTCTGTCGGGAATCCAAGTTGTTTTTGTTGTCATTTCGACGAGTAAAACAAGGAGAAATCTCGTCGTTGTTCTTTAAAAATATTTTTAAAATTAATTATTTCAAAAGAAAATTTTAAAAGTATTTGTAATTAATTATAAATTTTACATTATAAATTGTAAATTGCCGTTTTAGGGGGAAATGTGGATATACCAGAATTGAAAAAAATTGCCGTTGAAGTAAGAAAAGATATAATAAAAATGTTGGAACTTGCCGGCTCCGGTCATCCCGGCGGAAGTTTATCATCGGTAGAATTATTGGTTGACTTATATTATAACCATATAAATTTTAATCCTAAAAATCCCAAAGCACAAGACAGGGATTATTTTATATTATCAAAAGGGCATGTTTGCCCGGTTTTATATGCTGTTCTTGCACGGCTTGATTGTTTTTGTTGTGATGAATTATGCACGTTAAGAAAAGCAGGCAGCAGGTTACAGGGTCATCCCGCGGCAGATAAACATTTACCCGGAATAGAAATTTCAACGGGTTCTTTAGGTTACGGGCTTTCAATAGGTGCGGGAATTGCAAAAGGTATGAAAACTTTAAAACAAAATAACAGAGTTTATGTTCTTATGGGCGACGGGGAACAACAGGAAGGCAGCGTTTGGGAAGCGGCAATGGCAGCACCTCATTTTAAATTGGATAATTTATGTGCAATTTTGGACTATAACGGTTTACAAATCGACGGACAGGTAAAAGATATTTTAAATATTGACCCTGTTGCCGATAAATATAAAGCATTCGGTTGGAATGTAATAACAATAGACGGTCATAACTTTGAACAGGTTGATAATGCATATATTCAGGCAAAACAATGTAAAGATAAACCTACAATAATAATAGCAAAAACCGTAAAAGGCAAAGGTGTATCTTTTATGGAAAATGTTGCCGATTGGCACGGAAAAGCTCCGTCAAAGCAACAGGCAGAACAGGCAATAGCGGAAATAGAAAATAATAAATAAAAAATATAGAGGGTGTTATGGTTAATATTTACGGAAATAAAGCAACAAGGTTCGGTTTCGGAGATGCACTTATTGAATTGGGCAGAAAAGATGAAAAAATATTTGTATTGGGTGCAGATACCGCAGCTTCGGTTGCAATAAACGGTTTTCAAAAAGAGTTTCCCAACAGGTTTATAAATGTCGGTATTGCAGAAACAAATTTGTTAGGTATGGCTGCAGGGCTTTCGGTTGCCGGCTTTATTCCGTTTGCCGCAACTTACGGTGTATTTGCAAGCGGAAGGCCATGGGAACAAATAAGAACAACTATTTGTTATTCAAACTTAAATGTTAAAATAGGCGGTTCTCACTCGGGTTTAATGGTAGGTTATGACGGTGCAACCCACCAGGCATTGGAAGAAATTTCAATAATGAGGTGCTTGCCTCACATGACGGTAATTGTTCCGTGTGATGTTGTTGAAACAAAAAAAGCAACAATGGCATCCGCTTATTATCCCGGTCCTGTTTATATAAGGTACGGTAGGGAAACAATTCCTACAATAACTCAAGAATCCGACAAATTTGAAATAGGTAAAGCAAATGTTCTTAAAGAAGGAACGGATGTTTGCATAGCAGCTTGCGGAACAATGGTATATGAGGCATTATCGGCAAGTGAAATGTTGGAAAAAGAGGGAATAAAAGCACAAGTTTTAAATATACATACAATAAAACCGATAGATAAACAGGCAATTATTGACAGTTGCAAAAAGTGCGGTGCAATAGTTACTGCGGAAGAACACCAAATATTCGGCGGTTTCGGAAGTGCCGTTGCTGAGGTTGTCGTTCAAAATTGCCCCGTTCCTATGGAATTTGTTGGAATAAACGATACTTTCGGTGAATCGGGCAAACCGGCGGACTTAATGGTAAAATATCACTTAAAAGATGTAGATATTGTTGCTGCCGCAAGAAAAGCCCTTGCAAGAAAGAAATAATTTCATTATTAATTTGTTAAATATAATGGAATAAAAATATTTTTTATGATATAATCAAACTTGTTGTAATCAGCAGGTATGGTTGTTTGTCGTTAAACCCTCAGCTCTCAGCTAAGAATACGAAGTATTCGTTCTCAGCTCTCAGCTGTCGTTATAAAAGTTTTTGGGATCCGCAAGGATGCACTTTTGTTTAGGCAAAAGGCAAGCAAAACCAAAAACAGTTCGTGATAGAAATAGAATATTGAAGCTCGCTACTTTAATATTTTATTTTCGAGTGTTTAATGTCCTACTATGAGGTAGATATTAAACCACGGCTGTTTGTTTATGGTGCTTTGCTTGCTCATAGATAAATCAGCCGTTTTTCTTTTGCCTGTCAACAAACATTCCTTTTAAAAATCCCAAAAAAAAATAAAAAAGTTCTTTGTCGTTAATTATTTTTTTGAGGTTGTTGTCCATACATCTATTCATCTTTACATCTATACCTCAAAAATTTGCAAAGCAAATTTTTTGTGGCTGTTTTGGTTATACCCTCATCTTGAATAACCAATTCAGCTGTCACGGCTGTTTGTTTTATGTCTTTCAAACTTCATAAATCAAACAGCCGTCCAAAGTTTTTTATTTAGTTTGTCGTTAGTCGTTTAGTCTGTCATTCCCGAAAGTATTTGTCGGGAATCCAAGTTCTTTTAGGTTATTAGTTTAAGGGCTATAGTTTTTTGTCATTGTGAATCTGCTTTAGCAGATGAAGAATCTGTCGTTTGTAGTTCAAACTGTTCAGCTATTCAGCTTATCAGCTCCTCAGCTGTTATTGTAGTTAACCTCAGCTCTAAGCTGTAGTTACAAATTGTAGTTAAGTTGTTTGTCGTTAGTTTGTTATTGCTGTTTGTAGTTGTTTTTAAACTCTCAGCTCTCAGCTGTCGTTATAAAAGTTTTTGGGATCCGCAAGGATGCACTTTTGTTTAGGCAAAAGGCAAGCAAAACCAAAAGCAGTCCGTATAGAAATAAGATATTTAAGCTCGCTACTTTTATGTCTTATTTTTAAGTGTTTAATGCCTGCTATAAGTGGGCATTAAACTACGGCTGTATATTCCGTATATTTCTAATTTTACGGAATATCCGGTTGTTTGTTTTGCTTGAAAGTCTATCAAAAACATTCCTTTTAAAAATCCCAAATTTAATTGTCATTCCCGAAGGCAGTAATCGGGAATCAAAGTTTTTAAGTCGTTTTAGTTTGTAGTTTGTCGTTATAAAACAGGTATG
>ONEP01000027.1 GCA_900316875.1 Candidatus Ruminimicrobium bovinum | reverse complement strand
ATTTAAGATTTCTGTTTTCTTTTTGTCATTCTTTATATTTTCGGTTAACCATTTTGTGCTTACATCACCGTAAGCTCCTTCCAAATATACATTGGTTACTCCGTATTTCTTATCAAACATTTCTATTATGTTACTGATATTCTTCTGTACTTGCGGATGGCAATGTAAATCCTGTATATTTATTATTACTCTGTCGGTTCCTGCAAAGTGGCTTTTGGTTATTTTTCCGTAACTGTAGGGCAATATAAAATCCGTAAATATTTGTTTGTATTGTGTTGCATCTACCGTCGGCATTGCAGCTACCGCTACTGCATCGCGACAGACCGAGGACATAAAAAAGCAAACAATTACAAAAATTGCAAGCATTTTTTGTAGCTGAGTAGCTGAGAAGCTGAAAAGCTGAAAAGTTTTCAAATTAGTAATTAACGACGATAAATTTTTTAATATTTTCATAATGCCCCCTAAAAAGGAAAACCGACTTGCAATTACTACTATGCAAGCCGGTTTAATATTCTATATTTTTTATTTAATATTACTGCTATTGTATCTTTTATTCTTACTACCAATATAGCAAACAATACAAAAAATAATATTCCCATATTTGTTGCTATGTTACTGAAGTTTACTCCAATATTTCTACAAACATCGTATAGTTTATTTTTACTTTCATAAATTAAATATGACAAATTTAAATTTAATGTTTCAATTTGACTGCTTGTGCCGGTTTGTATTATTATTGCATTATCTGCCGATGTATTTACCGGAGTTGATGATTCGCCATCCTTTTGTTGAGTTTTTTGCTTTGATAACTGAGCTTCCGCCAATGTTGATATATTAAAATTACTTAAAATAGAATTTACTACCGACATTACTACATTTGAATACTTGTCGTAAAAATTTGTTTGAACAGTATTTACAACACAGCTTAATGCCGATATAAAACTACTTCTTATTTCCTGACTTTTGGGAATAAAAATATTAAACAATAAAACACTCATCAAAAATATACTTAGTATTTTTTTGAGACATATCGACGACGAATTATTAATATTTACAAATTCAAATACTTTCATTACATCATAATTATAGCATATTTTTATTAGATGTCAATGTTTTAATTGTAAAAAAAATGTGAAAAATTATAAAAAATTTGATTTGCAATTTTTGTAGCTGAAAAGCTGAAAACAGCGATGTATAATTTACAATATAGAATGTATAATTAACAGCAAGCGGCAAACAACAATAACGGCACGGGATTGATATTTTGGTTATTTTTTCATATTATCATATATAATAATGTAATAAAACGGAGATAATAATATGAAAAAAGTGTTATTTATTATTGCTTTTATATTCTTTTTCAATGATTTATTTGCAGGGCTTTCGGTAGACCCGGCAGTAACAAATGTTAAAATAAAGCCATCCAAACAGTATAAAGGAGAATACAGCGTAACAAATACTTATACAAAACCGATTGATATAACAATTGAAATTGAAGATTGGAATAGTTTTAACGGTAATGAAGGTTTAACCGTTCAAGATTGGTTTCAAATTGAAAACACGGCTTATGCACTTGCCGCAGGGCAAACAATTACAATACCTTACACGGTTTCAATAAAAGATAACTTAAAAGGTTCAATATCTGCAAGACTTACATTTTTTGTAGATAAAAACAAACAAAATCTTATAGTGTCGGTATCCGTTCCGCTATATGTTACGGTTTCCGGAACGGAAATACTTGATTTTGATATTGAAAATATATCTTTATTTAATGAAAACGGAAATATTTTATTTAAAGCAGATATAATAAATAAAGGAAATATCCATATACGCCCAAGTTTTTATGCCGAAATATATGATTATAAAAAAGAAAAATTGATTAAAAAAGTAAACATTCCGGAAGAGTTGCCGGTTTATGCTCAAAAAACACGACAATTACAAAACAAATTATTTTCAAATACGGACTTACAAAAAGGAAAATACCACCTTGTATTGAAAACAAGAGCACTTACAAAAGAAATTACAAAAGAATTAACTTTTAAACTTTCGGAAGAAGGAACAATTACATTTAATACTTTATAAAATTTGTTCCTTTAACATAAGTTTTAATTCCTGTTCTATCTTATCGTCAATAGCCCCGAGTTTTTTTAGAATTTCTTTTGACATTACAAGTGCACCCGCACCTTCACCGGAAGAAACATTTTGTATTCCGCTTTTTCTTAACCTTTTTGCCTGGCTTAAGAAAGTTGTATGCGCAAGTATCCATACTCTCGGGTTTAAAGAAGATGCCACTTGTATTATTTCTTCAACAGGTGCCGACGGTGCCGAAACTATAAATGCTTCCGCCGTTTCAATACCTGCCCTTATTAAAATTTCGGTTTGTGTAGCATCACCGTAAATAGCACAAAGCCCTCCTTTCTTTTCTTTGTATATCGCACGCACTGTATCAACATTCATTTCAATAATAATTACATTTATACCGTTTTTAAGGAGAATACCGGTGATGGCCTTACCTACGGGGCCGTAGCCGACTACTATAACATTTTTTTCTTCTTTATTTATAATAACATCATTATTTACCGAAGCCCCTTGAAAATTTTTATATTTTGATAATTTTTTTAATAAAGAAGGAACCGTTTTATAAGTTATTGTATTTAAAGTAATTGATATTATTGAAACACAAATAATTGCAACACTTGCCT
>ONEP01000120.1 GCA_900316875.1 Candidatus Ruminimicrobium bovinum | reverse complement strand
CTAAAATTGAACCTTGGCTTCCACCCAAACAAAAAAAGAATTTTTACTTAAAAAAATTTAACGAAAATATTTAGAATATATGAAACTTAATCGTTCTACAAAATTATCAATAAATACTGCAGTTTCTTTAACGAATCAATTAGTAATAATTATTTGTGGCTTTATTTTACCAAGAATGTTTTTAGTTTCTTATGGTTCTGCAGTTAATGGATTACAAGCAAGTATTGCACAATTTTTAGGTTTTATTGCTTTGTGTGATCTTGGTGTAGGTGCTGTTGTAAAATCCACTTTATATAAACCTCTTGCACAAAAAAAGGAAGAAGAAATAAATAAAATATTTTGTTCTTCCGAAAGATTTTTTCGTAAATTAGGGTTAATATTACTGGTTTATACAACCGTACTAATATTTTTGTATCCGTTTTTAGCAAAAAATGAATTTAGTTCTTTATATACTGCAAGTTTAATTGTAATTATCTCTATTAGTTTATTTGCTCAATATTTTTTTGGTATGACTTATCGTTTATTATTAAGTGCAGATCAATTGGATTTTATTCCATTAGGATTACATGTAATTGCACTTATTTTAAATACAACTATTTGTGTAATATTAATGAAGAATGGTTTTGGTATTCATTTAGTTAAATTTGTTTCTTCAATTATTTTTATTGCACAACCTATTTGTTTGGCTATATATGTTCATAAACATTATAAAATAAACCATAAATTAAAACTTATAACAGAACCAATTAAACAAAAATGGAATGGATTAGCCCAGCATTTATCAGCTTTTATTTTGTTTGGCACTCCAATTGCAATTTTAACGATATTTACTTCTTTAAAAGAAGTTTCTGTTTATACTATTTATAATTTAGTAACTAATGGGATTAAACAATTTATTACGGCATTAACGGCAGGAATTCAGGCAACTTTTGGGAATATGTTGGCAAAGAATGAAATAATAAATTTAAATAAAGCATTTACAAAGTTTGAATGGATTATGCATACTTTAACTACTTTGCTGTTTGGGCTTACCGGTATATTAATTGTTCCGTTTGTAAAAGTTTATACAAGTGGAATAACGGATATTAATTATATAGTTCCTGCTTTTGCATATTTATTTACAATAGCTTTTTCTTTACATTCTATTCGTTTACCATACAATACAATAATTCTTGCTGCAGGACATTATAAACAAACACAAACAAGTGCAATTATAGAAATGGGCATTTGTTTAATTTTATCTATAGTGTTAGTTTCCAATTATGGGCTCATTGGTGTCGCCATCGGAATATTAACAGCACTTGCATATAGAACAATTTATTTTGCTTGGTATTTATCTAAAAATATTATGAACAGAAATATAAAAATTTTTATTAAACATATTTTTGTAGATACTCTAATTATATTGTTAATGCTTATAACAGGATATTTTCAAATGAAAGAAGTTTCATATTTTGCTTGGTTTGTTTTAGCTTTAAAAACAAGTTCTGTATGTATTGTGATAAGTTTTGTTATCAATTTTATATTTTATCGTTCTGAAATGTTATCCGTATTTCAATGGATAAGTAATAAATATTTCTCAAAACTTCCGATGAGAAAAAACTAACCACAACACTCCTCAACGAAAAACCTTCAATTGTCAAAGTTTTTAAAAAACTCATCAAGAAAATTTTTAAGTGGTAGATTTTTGAATAGCAACCCTCCCTTGAATTTTGGTAAAATATTAAAAATTATTTTATTTATGAAGAAAATTAAAATTACTCGAAACAAAAAATGAAAATTAAAAAATTATTAAATTCAAAAGGAATACAAAAAAAATGAAATTGGTGTTTTGGAAGAAAGTAATGATAAACAAGAAATGCAAATTGTTAATTCTTTGAGAAATAGTTATGTATCCAAAATTTTGTTATATTAAGAAATATAAAATATCACCCACGGGAAGTTCTATATTATTAAATCCTCAACTTGCAAACGATTATATAGCAGAAAAGAGAGATGCTTTATCATTCGCAAAAAATGAAGAGAATCTTTTAAAAGTGAAACTTAATATTTTAAGAGATTTTGAACAAATTTATGAATACGATAAGCTTTACTCACAGTTGCCTGAACCATTTGGAACATTTAATAGCGAAGAAGATAAAAGAGTTTTTTTAGAAAGACATCTTCTTATTAACGATTTTCATTTGTATTTAGGAAATATTTGTTTAAATTATCATGAAGATTTATTAGATATGAAACATTATTTTCCTTTAATGAGAAATTTTGAAAATATTACAGACTATGAAAGTTTATATAATAATGTTATTGAGGATTATGCAAGAGCTTTAAAAAATGCACCTGCACCTCCTTTTCTTATTTTGCCGAAGTCTCACAATATACCTAAAAATATCAAATTTGTGATTCAAGAAGGCAAAATCATTTCGAAAGATTATTCATATCAAAATTCATTAAATAGTGTACGTAGTTTACCTCATGCATATTCAGCAACTTTTATATTACCTGCATTAATTGAAAATTCTTTGATATCAAATATTGATATTGTTATTCAATTTTTATTTTATAAGTCCATTCAAAACTTAAAAAATGGAGGGAAAAATATTTCTATTGAAGAAGAAAGATTATGTATGGCTTTTGAAGAGGCAATAAAATTTAATAATATCGTTATGGAAAATATTCCTAAAGAACAGATATATGAAAACATGTGGAATATCGGTTGTAAAAGAGGTTTTTTTAATGAAAAGCAAAAAGAATTGCATTCAATATTTTTACACAAATTAGGCAAGAATAAACCTATTACATTGGGATGGTTGTTAAATTCTGAATATATTAAGGAGATAATTCGTCCTGAATATTTAACTTTAATGTTAAACTTATTTGGTACAAAAAGAATAAATATTAGAAATTCAATTATGCATGGATATTCAGCAAATTTTAATTATCTATCTATTGGTTTTGCGGCTGTAATGCTTCAGCTTTTTTGGGATATTATAGACAGAAATGTTTTTAAAGAAAAAATCAAAATATAAATAAACTCTTAAAAAAATATCAATTAAAAATATTTGTATATATTAGGAAAAGCAAATATGTCGTCTAAAGATAATACTTATAAAATACCTATAATTAAAAAAGGAAAGGATATCGGGAGATTTGTTCTGTCAAAAAAAACTGATGGAAAATACGATATAAAAATAGATTTTTTTAAATTTTCATATAAAGTTCAATTGTATAAGCTTTTTTCTAATTTTCCAACGATATACACAATATCTAAAAATATATCTACGGATATTAGTTACCATCCAGGCATAAATAATAAACCTATTACTATTCATGTAAAGAATAAAAATGCAAAGTCAGGAGAACAAAAATATATAACAATCGGCAAAGAAAATATTGTGGCTCCAAGTATCAATAAAGATTTTCCAATCCCTATTTTTAAATTAGAAATTCCGGATTCAATTGTCTCCGAGGCTGAAGAATATATTCCAAATGGTCGACACAAAGATGTAATTGATATTGGTAACAATGATGTTTTAGAAGTTTTTATTACTGCTAATCATGAAGATAATATTGCTTGGTTTAATAAGCATGAAATTTTAAATTTTATGTTTTTAATGTTGCCTTTTGAATTTTTTTTATCTGGAGATCCCGGATTAAATGATGGGAAAAACTCTAATTTCATTCCAAAAGGTTCAGAACATAGAGGTGCATGGTTGCCTGTAGAAGATATTCTTATAATTACTAATTTTTTTCCTACTAAAGCTGTAAATTCTGCAAAAGAAATTACGATTTCTTTTATTGAGAATGGTTTATATGAAGATTTTTTATTTAATACAAAAGTTTTTTATCCGTCAAAAGAAAATCCAAAAGATGGTGTTATTGAGCCAATTGTTAAACAAGAAATGAATAATAAATTATTGTCTAATGATGAAAAGATGGAACTTAAAAAGCATTATTATGAATCTCGTATAAAAATAGATAATAAAGCTAAAGAGTTTAAATAAAAATTTCAAATAGTAAACCTCCCTTGAATTTTGGTAAAATAAAAAATATATTTTTTACATTTTATAAGGTTAAATAATTATGAATTTTTTATATCGATATCGTTCAATAGATAAATTATTTAAATATAAAGAACTCGATACTCTTTCAATATATTTTTCTAAACTTGATGAATTAAACGACCAAATGGAAGATTATATAAATATTGTTTGGCAAGGAGATGAAATAGCTTTTCAAGGTTTAATAAAACATTATTTATATGTGTTATTAATTTTATATTCTGAGGCAAGTGTGCATGGAATGGAAGAGAAAATAAATGTTAAACAATTACCAATTTTTTTACCGACAAATATTTTTAATCTTCCTATAATGACAACGGTTTTTAAATCAATTTATTATGAATTTTTTAGTCCACAATTTATTGCTGATATTCCCAAAAAATTAGCACAATCGAATAAAAAATTTACAATAGATGAAATGGCATTGATTTTAAAAAGTATACATCTTTATGCATATTTAGTAATAAGTACAGAAATGCAAAAGGCTGTATATGGTAAAAAACTTCTTGAGAATAAAGAGTATAATAAAATTTATAATGAAGTGAAAAATTGGAAAGAATATTCTGAAATTACAAATTTATTGGTTAGTTGCTCATATTCTGAAGAAGAAGTTTTAAATAAAATTAATCAATTTAACTATCAATATGAGTTTGTTAAAACTGATAGTAACAATATGAATAAAGATATTGCCACTTATAACACAGATATTTTGGTTTTTGAGTTCCCTGATTTATACATAAAAGATATCAAAAGATTGTTATATAATAATCTTTGTGTTGCCTGTTTTTCTGCAACATTCCGTAATGAACCTATGTGGGCACATTATGCAAATAATGAAAATGGTATTTGTTTGAAATATAAAATAAAAAAACATGATAATTCAAACTATATTGATTTAAATTATCCTTCAGGTTTACAAATCTATACAAAAAGGAAAAAAATAATAAGAACTTTAAAAAAATGTGAATTAAATAAAGTTATATACTCAAAAAATTATCCAGAGATTGATTTTTTTACTTCGTTAGGTTATTCTCAAAAAGATAGCTTAGGCGATTTTTGGTTTTCTAATTATGATAAAACAAAATTCAGTTCCTGTCTGCAAAATTATAACAATAAAGAATGGTACAGTAATTATCATAAGAATGCTAAAAAATATATTTGTACAAAGTCAAAAAAGTGGAAGTATGAACAAGAATATAGAATTTTTGAAAGGGAAGCAATTTTTAATGGCTATGAAAAAAGTCAAAGTAGAATTGCACAATATAAATTTGATGATCTTGATTCAATTATTTTTGGAAGAAAGGTATCTATAGAAGATAAGAAAAAAGTTATAAAGATAATAAATAGACATTGTACAAAAAACAATATAAGTAATTTTAAATTTTATGATCTATACTATTCTACAATATCTAAACGATTGGAATTAAAAAGTGTAATATTAAAAAAATAATTCTTCTGGTATTGGCATAATTCCTTGTCTTATTATGTAATTAGCTGTTTTTTGTTGAATCCTTGTTAAATAAGGAGAAACAATTCTTCCAATACGTTTATCTTTTATTGAATCGAATTGTTTGACTTCAATTTTGTTTATTTTAAAATTAATTATTTTATTTTCTATTACATATGGAAAAAGAATAGTATCTTTATTTTCTAACAATGCACCATATTTAAATAAGAAATTATTATTTATACATTTTTGTATTTCTTTATTTATTTGTTCATAATTGCAATCTTTATCTATTAATACTGGTTCGTTGTTTCCTAAAATAATTTTTAGTTGGTCATTTTCTTTTTTTAAATTGATATAATTTTTTATAACTTTTTCATCACTAACAGCTTTTCCTTTTATACAATATAAGTTAGGATTAAAACTTCCTGAAGTATCTTTTCTTGAAATATCGCATTGTGCTCTTAAGTTAAGAAAATATTCTCCATTTTTTTTGAAGATATCTCCGGTATAAGGAATATCTGGTTTATTATTTTCAGTATATTCAATAAAAGCATCATGCTTGAGAATTGTAAAAATTTCTTTAATATTTTTAGAGTTTTTTTGGATGCTTATATAATTTTCATCAAATTTATAAGAATGAAATCTATTGTAGAAATTTTTAGTAATAAAATCTCCAAGGTCATTATGTGTATTTAAACTACTAGTATCATCTGACAAAACCTTCCAAAGTATTGATACCCAGTCAGCTTTACAATTGTATAATTCTAAAAACATTTTATTTCTATTTCTAACAGCAATTTTATCCCATTCCTTTACAATATATGCTACATTATTACATTTTAACCAATTATCAATTTCTGTATATAAATGTTCTCCAATTAAATAGTCCTTTGCTTTTATAAAAATTCTCTTATCAATATGGCTTCCTAAATGTGCATCTGATATTTCTCTTTTTATAGAATCAATTACTTGATCCGTAAAAATAAATATAGGAACAAATATTTTTCCTAGTGTTTCAGTTAAAAAGTTGATTAGTTCTATTTTCTTTTCCTTGTTTGGTTCTGATTTATCCATGGCTCTTTTTAGAAATCTTCTTTCTTCAACAGTCATATCATTATCATCTATTACATTATCGATATTATTAAAATCCCAATCTAAAATAATTACGGAAGCATATGACAAAGATTCTATTATGTTAATGTTTGGTATATCGGTATAAGTAACTACAGGGAAATTATCTTTCCTTAATTGTTCCACTATGCTTTTTATTGAGGAATTGCCGGTATTTACTTGATCATCTATTACAACAATAATACCTTTAAGTAAATCTTTTATATTCACAGATGTTACTCCTTTTTTTGAAAAACTGATACAAGAGTTAAGCCATTTAAAAAATTTTTTAGTAACTTTTTTATGCTCACAAAGTTTTTCCATCTTTTGAAAAATCTAATACAAAATTTGCTCCATCTAAAATCGATTCTTGCTTAGTTTCTGCTAACCTAATGCTATAATCATAACGTTCTAATAGTTGCTTTGCAATATATAGTCCTAATCCTCTACCCTCATCCCCTTTTGTTGAAAAGAAAGGTTCAAAAATATAATTTTTAATTTCATCTTTAATACCATAACCGGAATCAGCAAATATTAATTTTTTACTGTCTCCATCAATTTCAATATCTATTTTTCTTGTACCTTCTTTATCTTTTAACCAAAAAATAGCATTATCAAATAAGTTTATAAATGTCTGAAATAAAACTGCATCACGAGTCCAAGCTAAGAGAATATTATTTGATGATGAATAAATGTTAACAGATATTTTGTTTTCCAGTAATGTTTTTTTATACATTTGATAAATTTTATCTACTATCTTTTTTACGTTTACATCTTTTGCTCTGTACTTTGTTGAGGGGAACAGAATTTGAACATCTTTCATAGTGTCTTTTATAAAACCAACATTTGTAATAAGTTCTGTGAGTGAATTTTTAAGAGTGTTTATTTCAATATTGGCATTCTTTTTTATGTCTTTATATAAATCTGAAAGTGTCTTATAAACTTCAGCTAATACTAACATGATATCATGAGATGCTGTTTCAACAGAAAGACCAACGGCTGCCAAATCTTCAACTTGTTCAATTCTTCTGTTTAAAATTTGTTTTTCTTTTTTATATGCATTTGAACAAGAATTTATAAGTTTTGTTATTTCTTTATCATTCTTAAAACGTTCTTCTAATTTTTTTAAAAATATTTCTGGACGTTCTTCTTTTATAAGTTTTTCTTCTTTAATTCTATTTTTATCTATAAGATACTTTTGAAAATCATTTGCACGAATATATCTCAATATACATTGAAGTATAGAAATAAATTCATTTAATGCTATTCCATCATCAATTAAACCTTCTCTATTAGTTTTGTCTTTTAAATTTTTATTTTTCTCATCAGTTATATATACACAACCAACGACTTGTTCATTGCTTACAAATTCTGCTGCTCTTATAGTTCCTCTTAACATATCAATTTTTAACCAATCGTCATCAACGTCTCCATAAGGGAGAACTCTTACATTATCTCTATATAAATAAATACGATGAGGTTTTATATCATCTTTTTCATCTTTAGAAAGAAAATATTTTGTGTTTTCATCAGCGTTAAAATCAAAAATATATAATTCAAATTCAAAATTTCCACATTTAGTTATATTTTTTTCTGACAGATTTTTTCTGAAATAAGATAAACTATTAAATAATGGATCCTTAAAAGATAACTCCTTATGATGACTATTTATCTCATACGATATAATTTGCTTTTGTTCATCATAATAACCTTTTTCTATTCTAAAAACAGGTTTTCTTTCAAGTAATCCTCTTAATCTTTCAATATATTCTTCATTTATAGTCATTTTATTGTCATCTTGATAAAACTTAACATCAAAATCAAAATCTTTTAGTGGTCTAAATATAGGAAGCATTTTACCTATTTCTTTTTGAACTTTCTCTATTTTCTCTTTAGACCAATCATTTTTTAAATTAGAAATCTCAATTATTGTACCAAAAGGATCTAAATTTAATTTATTAATACCAAAATTAATAGTCTTGTTATTTAAAAAGTTTTCAACTTTTTTTTGTTCGTAGTTTATTTCTAAATCATCTAAGTATAGTTCTTTTTCAACATTGTTTTCTGTTAAAAAATTAGAATCATATTTAGAAAAATCATATGTCAAAATATTTTCATAATTGTCTAACTCTGTTTTTGTTGATATTTTAATTTTTGAACCTAATTTGAATATTGCGAATCGTCCAATTCCTTTTTCTCCTTGCAAAATTCTTCCTTTAAGTGTTTTTCCTATTTTATTCTTTTGTTTCAATTTTGTAGGAGTTGCAGGATTAAGCCATGCTTTTTCTATAATATCTTGATTCATTCCTGTACCATTATCTTGAATGATAATTTTTGAATTTTTATTTATAGAAAAATCTTTATTAAAATTACAAAAGCTAACTTTCACCCATGATGCATCAGCATCATATGAGTTTTTTATTAGTTCAGAAAGAGCAATAATTTCATTTTTAATAAGTTGTTCACCGAGCATAGTTATCAAACGAGCATAAGGTCTTATTTTATATATTTTTTTTTGCATCTAAAATTTCCTCCCACTAATTAAAAACTCTTCATGATAAATTTCCCTTTTTGTTTTGTCTGATGTAAATTTGCCATTTTCATCTCTATAAGGAGTTAATAATTTATTCGAAATTTTTCGACGAGCGATTTTTAAATTTGTAAAGCCCTTTTCATGTAGTGTCATTAATAAATGTTTAGAGTTTTCTATTTTTATTCCTTTATATTCAGTATCTCCTATTACGAGGAAAATCATACCATTTTCATTTAATTTATGATAACACTTGTCGAGCGCAAGCTCCATATCCGTATAATATCTTGCTATTGATTTTAATTTTGCCTGATTTAGAACAGAAGAAAGATTTTCAATAATCGTTTTACCAATTTCGTTAATTTCTATATTTTCTAAATCAAAATATTTGCTGTTATAAATGCTTCCTACACTTCCTTCTCTGAGAGCTTTATAATCATTAGTATAATTAAGCCACAAAGACGAAAGCTGATGTAAATCAGCATACTCATAAGATGTAACATATGGGGGGCTTGTAACTATTAAATCTATATTTGGAATATTATCTATTGTTAAAAAATTATCGTTTTTAATAATTGTTTCTTTTTTGAATTTTTGTTTGTTTTCTCCTACAGCTTTTTTAAAATAGTTATATTGTTTTTTAAAAATTTCAATAACATTTATTTCTTGTTTATACGGATCAATTTGTGGCTTTATAGATTTGTTTAACCAACGGGAGCAAGATTTTAGAATTGATGAAAATATACACAAAAAAGCATCTTGATATTTTCCTGTTGGAATAAAGTTTTTTATGCATCTTTTTATTTTATATAACTCATTAAATGTATTTTGAGAAAACCAATATTTTAAACGTTCATTAGCGTTTTCGTATAAAAATGTTGGTAGTATTTCTAAAGTATAATGGTCTAGTATTACATTATAATATCTTTCTAAAATCTTAATATTATAATTTTTACTTTTTACCTTAGAAATTAAAGTAGCTACTGGATTTATATCGCATCCCCAAAAATCATAATTGTGTAGTTGCGCTTCCAAACTAACGGTTCCACAACCACAAAAAATATCTGCCACTTTACTTATTGTTACTCCCTCAGTTGTTGCATATTCAAATACTTTTGATGCAATGAATGATGGAAATTTTGCTGGATATGCATGTATGTTATGCATTTTTAATTCTTTGTTTGATGCATAATTCCAAGAATTGTCTACAGGAATTCTCAATGTTCTATGAATGTTGTTTGGCGTTATTTCTAACATAATTATAAATTTATTCAAAATTATGAAATTTTAAAACCAATTAATATTATATCAAAAATAAATTTTTTTTAATTGTATTTTTTTTAATTTATAAAAATCTATTTGTTAGCATTGTTATAATTGTTGATTTTTGATAAATTTATATTAATTGTTAAAAATATTACAACTCTTTTCCAATATTGCTAATTCAAACAACCGGTCACAAATTGTGACCACATCAATGACTAGATCTCGCATCAGGTACGGAATGACAAACTATTACACCATTCAGCTATTCAACTCTTCAACCTTTCAACGAATTCAAAAATAGTGGTTGAGGAGGAATGTTTTATTTTTTATTGACAATCTATACTTTTTTAATTATACTAATAGTGTCAGGTGAGTGAACTTTGATTTAGGTCTAACGACCTTTAAGCTCACCTGAATTTTTTTCTTCTAAAACATCATATAAATGAACGGTTTGTGGCTTTTCTTCACTTTCTCCTATGTATTGTTCTGTGTTTAAAATAATTTTATATTTAAAAATGTAAAAATTTCGTTGACTTTTATATGTTGTATGTAATATAATATAAATGTCAGGTAAGTGAACTAATATCAGTTTAGTGACTGATAAGCTTACCTGATTCTTTTATTTCAAAAACATCATATAAGTGAACAGTTTGTGGCTTTTCTTCACTCTCACCTATATATTGTTCTGTGTTTAAAATAATTCTATATTTATTTATTCCTATCTTTAAATTTGTGATAAAATAATGATATTTTATTATTTCCGGCTTATCATTCTTTTTTTTATTGAGTTGTGAGCTTTGGTATTTAGAATTATTTATTAATTCTTCCAAACCTATAATATATTTATTATGTCTTTTTACATCAGATTTGTTCATGCTTTTTCGTTTACTGCTTTTTACAATATGTTCTCTTTTTTTTCTATTACCAATAATATCAATAAACCAATCGGGGGATAATGTTGCAAACTTAACAGCTTCATCTACTAATTTCTTTACATAAGTTCTTACTTCTTGAAGAGTTGGGGCTTTTTGGAATTTATTTGTCCAATCCAATACTTGCGGTTCGGTAGTTTTGTATGTGGAAATTTCTTCATTAAAATTTAATAATATTTCCGTGTTTTCTTTTTGAAATTGTTTGAAAATATATTCGCTTTCTTCTTCTGTTAAAATTATATTTTTTTCTTTGGCAAAATTTTTAATAAAACTTGTTGTTATTTCAAAATAAGGGATATATAATACTGATATTTCTTTTTTGATTTGTTCTAAATTTTGTGTGTTCATTTTATTTTGTTGTTTGTTAAATATTTTTTGTTATTATACCATAATTAAAACTATGCCACAGAATTTGATTGTGTTGAATTCTACAAAAATCAATAAAGAATTAGAATGACTTCCTAAAAGTTTTATTTTTTGTTGACTTTTGAAATCTTTTGAGCTATAATTAGCTTAGAGATTGGTAGGCGTCCCAACTTAGTGTGGGCCTGGATAGAGTCTATCAATCTCTTTTTTATTTCAACTTCATGTAGGTATAAACCTTGCCTTACAGAGTTTCTTTTTATTACAACTTCTTGAATGAATCTTTTTGTCCTTATTTTTATCGGTGCTATTATTACGAAAGTAGTCCATCCTCTATTTTTCCAATTTTTTTCTCTGCTGAATATTTTTCCATACATTATTACTTCGGGAACGGCAATGAAAGCACTTGATTTTAGAAAACTTAATTTGTGTCCCATATCATCTTTAACACCGTTTAAATCCAGCGATACTTCGCCAAGTTTTTTATTTATTACTTTTCCGTCATATTTTTCTTTATAATATTTCGGAACTTTTACAGTAAGTTTTATTCCATCTTTTTGAAATTCTTTCCCGGTTAATATTTTTACAGGTTTGCCAAGTAATGCAAAGCCTATTGCTTGACGGACTTCTTTTGAACAGTGTTTTATATATTCTCTTATCTTCTTCGGAAGTTTTGAATAATAATTGATTCCTTTTTTCTTTAATTCATCTAAGTTTTTATAATTGCCAAAATATTTTTTTATTTCTGTTTTAGTTATTTCTTTTTTGAAACCATAGTGTTCAATTTCTTCTTTTGTTTCAATTTGTTTCGAGTGAAGTTTGTCATATTCTTTTTCTATTATTTCTAATATCTGTAAATAGATTTTATTCTCTCTTTTTGTCATTATTTCGTCCTCTAAATATTAATGAAGATTATTTTTATTATACCATAATTTAAAACTGTTCCACAGAATTTGATTGTGTTGAATTCTACAAAAATCAATAAAGAATTAGAATGACTTCCTGAAAGTTTTATTTTTTATTGACTTTTTTATTGGTGTATAAAAATGTTGATTTAAAATAAAGAAATATGGTTGTGTATTAATTTGTTTGTGTTTTGTTAGTAGCAAAAATTCCAGAAAAAATAATATTTATTTATATTAATTTATATATTTATTATATTCAAATAAATCTTAAATCATATATTTGATTTTTCCAGAAAAATATGCTATTATTTCTTGAGAAAAGGAGAGAGATATGATATCTGTAAAAGAAAAGATTTTAAGAAAGATAAGAGAACATAAGCAAGGGTGGGCTTTTTCTGCGATTGATTTTTTAAAAGACTTTAAACGAAGGGAAATTGATGAATCTTTATCATATTTGGTTGAAGATGGTGATATAAGAAGAGTAATACGAGGAATTTATGATTATCCTATGTATAGTTCTATTTTAAAAAGAAAAGTTGCACCTGATATAGAACAGGTTGCAAATGCTATTGCGAGAAAATTTGGATGGAATATATCTCCTGATGGGAATACTGCACTGAATTATTTAGGATTATCAACTCAATTGACATCAAAAAAGGTTTATTTGTCAGATGGTCCTAAAAGAAAATATATAATTGATAAAATTCCTTTAGAATTTAGGCACATTGCAAAAAAAGAATTGATAGGTTCCAAAAATACAAAGTTGGTCATTCATGCAATTCGTTCTGCCGGGAAAGAACAAATAAATGAAAAATTTATAAGTAGTTTGTCAAAAAAATTTTCTAAAACAGAATGGGAAAAAATAAAAGAAGAAGCTTGTACTTGTGCAGATTGGATTTATGACGTTATAAAGAAAGCAACAGAATGTTTGGAGAACAAATAATGAATAAAATTGCATTTACGGATAACAAACAACGATTAAGACTTTTTAATGAAGTAAGTAATATATTAAAAATCCTAAAATACCAACGATAAAAGCAGAAAGGACTTTTTGGGAAAAAGTCACTATTTTGCATCATGAACATCACAGACCTGAAAATTCTGTTACACCGGTGAGATACTCTCGACATTATTATGATGTATTTAAGATAGGACACAGTCATATAAAAGAAAAAGCTTTTTCTGATTTAGATTTATTAAAAGAAGTGGTATCTTTTAAGAGCAGATTTTATCCGAGAGGTTGGGCAAAGTATAATGAAGCGGTTCCTGGAACAATAAAGCTTGTTCCGGCAGAACATAATTTAAAAGTTTTATCGAACGATTATGATAATATGAAAGATATGATTTATGGTGAGATACCTTCGTGGGATGAAATACTCGATTATATTGCAGTTTTGGAAAGAGAAATAAATTCTATTCGAATTTAAACTTATATGCAAAGAACTTAACAAAACCGAAAGTTTAATTGTGCATGTTCAAGACAGAAAAGGACACGATTTAAGATATGCAATAGATCCAACAAAAATCAATAAAGAATTAGGATGGCTTTCCGAAACAAAATTTGCAGACGGTATCAAAAAAACAATTGGCTGGTATATAAACAATCAATCGTGGTGGCAACCCATAATAGACGGCGAATATAAAAATTATTACACAAAAATGTACGGAAAAACTGAAAATTAAAAAATTTGCAAAGCAAATTTTGGGTTATAGGTTTATATGGTTATAGGGTTATGGGGTTATAACTGCAACTGAGAGCTGAGGAGCTGAAAAGCTGAAAACGACAAATATTAACTGATAGATTTCACGTCCAACAACGCGTTACACTCGAAATGACAAATGAAAAAATTTATTGTGAAAAAATAAACGGGATGCGGTCTACACTATCCAGCAGTGGCGACATCCCGTGTACTACGGTAGTATTGTAATATATTTACCTTGAAGTTTGATTAAACAATAATTAAATTTTAAATTATTTTAATTCCCGTATTGATTATTTCTATAACAACAAATTCAACGGGTTGAAGGTTGGATAAATAATGGACCAAAAAAATATTTAAATTTTTTCACTCCAAATATGATATAATTTGTCGGTGGTTGAAAAATTTTGATTAATAAATTGAGTTGAATATGAAAAGTATTATATTGAAAAAAAACGAAGAAAAAAGAATAAAATCAGGACATCAATGGATTTTTTCAAATGAAATAAGTAATATTATAGATAAACCTAAAGCAGGCGATATTGTTGAGTGTTATGACAGTTCAAATAATTTTATAGGTTTAGGATTTTACAATCCGAATTCT
>ONEP01000083.1 GCA_900316875.1 Candidatus Ruminimicrobium bovinum | reverse complement strand
GAGGCATATCAATAAACATAACATCTTGTTTAGCCCAAATAACATCTTTCCAAAACTGTTGTATTATACCAGCAATTACAGGTCCTCTCCATATTACAGGATCTGTTTCATTGTCCAATAACAAATTAACAGACATTATATCAATACCTTCTTTGGAAAGAACGGGGAAAAAGCCATCTTCACCGTTTATAGGTTTATCTGTAATACCAAATATTTTTGGTATTGATGGTCCCGTAATATCAGCATCCATAATTGCTGTGTTATAACCTTTTTTGTTGAGTGTATTTGCCAATAAAGAAGTAACCAGAGATTTTCCTACTCCTCCTTTACCGCTAACAATACCTATAATTTTATTTATTTTTGTAGATTTATGAGGTTGCTCAATAAAAGATTTATGTTCTTCACAAGAATCACCATTGCAAGTACAATCTTGTTCTTTACATTCTGACATTGTTGCTCTCCTTACTAAAAAACATTTTCTATTTTTAATTTATAGTTTATAGCTAAAAAAGAATTCTTACTTAACTTACTTCAATACAAAAAAAACAATATATTTTTTCACAATTTGTTTCATTAAAACTAATACTAATCTAATCCGTATTTTTGTTCTCTTTTGTAAAAAGCATCTTTGCCACCTTCAAGTATTTCACAAACATGTTCTCTAATTCCTTGAGATTCAAGAATAAACTCACTTGAGTCTTTCTTCTTTGTAGATTCTAAACTACCATTTATATATTGAAATTTTATTCCATCTCTATTTTTAGTTTGAGTTCCATTTTGATTTGCAACTATTACATTTTCTGCATCAGTATTTACAACGATATTAGCATTATGGGTTACAAGAATAATTTGTCGCTCTTTTTTCTTTTGTTTTAGATATTTACTCAGTTCATTATATATAGATCTATTGTCTAAACTATCCTCTGGTTGATCTATTAAAACAGGACATTTTTCATTACTATATTCTAAAATCATAGTTAAAATCACAAATGCTTTTTTACCATCTGACATTTTTTCAAAATTATCATTTTCATATTCCAATTGATAATCTATATAAAACAAATTTCTTGAAAACAAAGTAATCAAAAACATTTGTATATCTTTCCCTGTTTTCATAATTAAATTATTTTCTAATGCCGAATCTAAAAGTCCAGAATTAAAAAATTTTATATTTGTCATATAATCTTTGTTAACCTTATCTACTTCTTTATATTCTTGGTGATGTTTTATATTTATATATTCAATAATAGTATCATACAATTTTTTATCTAGTTTTACAGTAGGTTTTATTTTTACTTTATCACCGTTCTGTTGTAAAAAGCCTATTGTTGTTTTAATTTCTTCAAAAAACTTATAGTTATCAGTAATTATTTTATCTTTCAATTCATCTATTTGTTGTTGATATGTTTTTATTTCATTTTCTTCTTTTTCAATCTCTTTTAGTTTTGCTCTTTCTTTATCAAGTTCATCTTGTAAAGCTTTATATTCTTTATTCTTTTCAATGTTTTGTTCAGTATTTTTATATTCTGCTTTATTTTTAATCTTTTCTATTTCTCCCTCTTTACATTCTTTTTCAGTTTCTAATATTTCTTTTTCTGTTGATAACTTTTCTTTCCATAAATTATTAGCTTCTTGTTTAACATTCACCATAATTTGACTTATCTTATCTTTAATATCATCACTTAGTTCTATATAATTATTTAATATATCTTCTTTAATTATATTTTCATTCAAAAGATAATCAATTTTAGATATATCTTTTGTAATTGTATTTATCCTTATTAAATAATCATTTATTTTCTGCTTGCCTTCATTATATTGTTTTATTTCTTGTTCTAATAATTCACCATTTATTTTGATACCAGAAAGACGATCTTCTAGTAATTTTATATTTCCTTCAACACCCTTTTTATCTCCTTTTGATTTCATACTTTCTATTTTTGATTTCATATTCTGCATAATAGGAAACAATTTCTTAATGTTCGTATTTATCTTTTGTTCCTGATTCTGTTTAAAAGTATTATAATTATCTATAACAGTTGTATTTTTTTCTTTTATTATTCCTTCAACTCTCGTATTTAAATCTTTCTTATTTTCTTCTTTTGATAATTCATGTATTTTATTTTGAGAAAGAAATTCGACTTTTCTATTATCTTTTTCAACATTATCTTTCCAAATTATTTTTATGTCTTTTGATATATTATTAATAAATTCCTTTTTATCAGATTTGTCTTCACAAGAATAACAGCTTAATTTATTTGCTATAGCGGCTAATAAATTAGACTTACCAGTAGAACGGCCACCAATAATAGTATTTAAATTTTCATTAAAGTTTATTTTTTGTTTCCAAAACGAATCTTTATTTAATTCTACGGAACTTATAACTTGATAAACGGGCTTTTCTTCAGGTTTTGCTTGTTGGTTTTTTACTCTATCTGGTTCATATATTATTTGTTTTAATCCTTCAAAAGTTAAATCTGCTTTTATCCATAAATTTGAAGCATATTCTCTAGGGTCATGATTATCTGAACAAATTATTATTGGCTTTTCTTTTTTTATATCTGGCAAAACTTTCTTCTTATAATCTTCAATATCTTTTTGTTTTCCTACCTCAAAGATGTGAATATTTTTTGCAAACTCTTCTTTTATAGCTTCATTAATAGGTAATGCATTAGTTATTTTTCTATCAACACCGCTTTCTTTGCTTCCAGCATGAATAGTAAGCAAGCCATTATGTTTCTTTACAAAATCAACAATATCATTAAAATCCCAATAAATTTTTTCATCATTTAATGGATTTTTTCCTTTATCTCGTTTAAAAACATTAAATGATTCCTCTAATACCTTAATATCATACTTATCACTAAAAATAGCTACAATATGTATATTTGTATTTCCTTTGTCTGTTCTTAGTTCAACACCTGGGAAAAAAACTGTTTCTGAAGACAACTCTCTTAATTTATTTATTCTGTCTTTATCTATAATAAAATGATCAGTAATTGCTACTGCAGAAATATTATTTTCTTTAAAGCTTTTAACTAACCTATCATCCGAATCTGTTCCTTTATAACCATAATCGAAAGAACTTGCTGTATGTACATGTAAGTCCCATTTGTGCCATTCGGAGCCTCTATTAACCATTCATTACCTCACTTAAACAAAAATTATTTTAAAGATAAAATAAATACAAAATTTACCATTATTTTAACTATTATAATTTCATTTTATTTGATTACAATATTTTTTTTATCAGATTTTATTAACTTTTAATGTACATTTTATATTATAGGTAAATTATTGTTGCAAAACCTTTATCTTCATTATAATAATCTGTTATTTTTATATTTACTCAATATTATCTATATACTGTTAGGATCAGCAATATATCCTTTAATTGCTGAAGCCGCAGCAACTGCAGGACTTGCTAAAAATAATTCCGATTTCGTATTTCCCATTCTACCTACAAAATTTCTATTTGTTGTTGAAACACAT